>CANNKH010000075.1 GCA_947504985.1 Methylococcaceae bacterium
CGCGTTAAAAAAAGCTCAGTAGGCGAAAGTTTACCTCAGCTACTGGTCAAGTTAGGACTATGTTCAGAGCTTGACGTAGCGGATGCGTTTGTCGAATCCGGTCAATTTGAGAAAGTGTCGTCCGATCAGTATCCTTTGGAACCGCAGTTACCGGATAACATATCATTGCGGTTTCTCAAGCAATTCCATGTCATTGGTTTAGCTCAGGATGACCACACGGTGACCGTTACCATGATGGACCCGGAAGATCAGTTTGTTATTGATGCGTTACAACTCGCCACCGGTAAAACGATCATTGCCAAAGTTGGCTTATTGTCAGAAATAGATACCGCATTGGAAATGCAATATGGTGAAGGCCGTTCGCAAATGGACAAAATTGTCGATGGCTTGACGATGGATGATATTGGCGAAGAAGATTTGGAGCATTTGAAAGACCTCGCCAGTGAAGCGCCAGTAATAAAGATGGTCAACCTGATTATGCAGCGGGCGATTGAAACCAAGGCGTCTGACATTCACATCGAACCGTTTGAGCAAGCCCTGAAAGTCCGGTTGCGTATCGACGGCGTGTTACAGGAAATCGATGCGCCGCCCGTCAAATCGACAGCGGCGGTTATTTCACGCATCAAGATCATGGCCAAGCTGAATATCGCCGAGCGGCGCTTGCCACAAGATGGCCGTATCAAGGTGCAAATGTTAGGGAAAGAGCTGGATTTGCGGGTGTCAACGATACCAACGATGTATGGCGAATCTGTCGTCATTCGTTTGCTGGACAAAGAAAATACCGTACTGGATTTTACTGCACTAGGCTTTTCCGGCTTACATTTGCAACGTTTTCTCGATGCGCTGGCCTTACCTCATGGCATTATCCTGATAACCGGACCTACCGGTAGTGGTAAATCAACAACGATGTACGCCGCATTAAAGCAACTCAATACCTCGGCACGCAAAATTATTACCGTTGAAGACCCCGTAGAATACCAGATGGAAGGTATCAACCAGATTCAAGCCAAGCCGCAAATCGGCTTGACGTTTGCGCTGGCGTTGCGTTCTATCGTCAGGCAAGACCCCGATGTCATCATGATCGGTGAGATGCGCGACTTGGAAACGGCACGGATCGCCGTACAATCGGCACTAACAGGGCATTTGGTATTATCAACCCTGCATACCAATGATGCCGCCGGCGGGGTCACGCGCTTACTGGATATGGGCTTGGAAGAATATCTATTAACCTCTACCGTCAACGGCATTTTGGCGCAACGACTGGTCAGGAAATTATGCCCACTTTGCAAACAAAGCCATACCGCACCCGAACAGCTGATTGATGAGCTGCGTTTAAGACGCTTTACGCCAAACGGCGATATTGTCCTGTATAAAGCAGTGGGCTGCGCGTCCTGTAACGGTATGGGGTACCGGGGACGTATGGCGATTATCGAGTTTTTGCCAATGACTGATCCGGTACGCAAGCTGATTATGGCGCATGAAGAAGCGGGGGCGATCCAAAAACTCGCGATTGCCGAAGGTATGCAGACGCTTTATGAAAATGGTCTGATTAAGGTGGTTGAAGGCATCACCACCTTGGAGGAAGTGATGCGGGTGACGTCAGAATAATATGCCGTTATTTACTTATAAAGCCGTCAACACCGTTGGCGAGACCGAAGAAGGCGTTCGGGATGCCACTGATGAAGCGCAGTTAATTACCGCGTTGCAAGCGGAAGGCTACATTCCCATTCGCATTGCCCGAGCCAATTCAAGCTCATTTTTGGGCTTCATGGGCGCAAAATCATCCAAATTATCCCAAAAAGACATCGCGTTATTTACCGGAGAACTGGCAACACTACTTGAATCAGGCTTGCCTTTGGATAAGTCTTTGTTAGTTTTGATGGATTTGACGGAAGACAATGAGCGGCTAACCAAGCTAATTGCCAAAGTGCTGGAAAAAGTAAAAAGTGGTTCTTCACTTGCCGATGCGCTGGAAATACAAGCGGGCATCTTCACCAAGTTTTATCTGAACATGATACGCGCCGGTGAAGCAGGCGGTAGTCTGGGTGAAGTGCTAACGAGATTGTCCGAATATCTGGAAAGTTCTCAAGAACTTAAAGATACGGTCAGCACCGCGTTGATTTATCCCGTCATCTTGCTGGTGATGTCGTTGGCCTCCGTATTTATCATGCTGACTTTTGTGGTACCACAATTTACCGAGATGTTTGAAAGCGCCGGTAAAGCATTGCCAATATCAACTCAAATTGTTGTCGGCATGGCGGAATGGTTGCAAAGCTACTGGTGGCTATTAATCGGCGGTATTCTTGGTTCATCCAGTTACATGAAATATCAATTGGCGGATCCGGTCAGAAAAAAAGTCTGGGATGGTCGTTTTTTGAAAATACCGCTATTCGGCACTATCCTGTTAAACAAGGAAACTGCCAATATCAGCCGGACGCTGGGAACTTTATTGGGTAATGGCGTTTCAATCATCGCGGCACTCGTGATTGTGCGTGAAACCGTAGACAATTTGGTCGTTGCAGCAGCAATTGCCGATACCGAAGAACAGTTAAAACAAGGGCGGCACTTGTCGGATGCGTTGCTTGAAAAAGGCATATTACCTAAAATGGCGATGCAGATGATTAAAATGGGTGAAGAAACCGGACGTTTAGAAGAAATGTTGCTACGCGTGGCGACGATTTACGATAAACAACTTAGAGTGGCGATACAACGGATGTTGGCCTTTTTAGAACCGGCGCTAATCATCACGTTGGGATTAATGATAGCCGGAATCATCGTGTCAATTTTACTCGCTATCTTGAGTGTTAATGACTTGGCTTTTTAACAGGCGTAGGGTGGGCAGCGCTTGTTGTGCCTACCTTTTGTAGCCAGATCGGTGGGCACAAAAGCGTTGCCCACCCTACTTTCTAACCTTCTGATTAAATATAAACATAATGAAACACCAAAAAAATCGTGCAGAAAATGGCTTTACCTTACTGGAATTACTGGTTGTGTTAGGCATTATCGCCATGCTTGCCGGGATTGTCGGCCCGCAAGTGATGAAGCACATGGGCGAAGCTAAAACCAAAGCCGCAAAAGTTCAAATTGAAGACCTTTCAGCTACATTGGATATGTATAAACTTGATTTAGGTCATTATCCAACCACCGAAGAAGGTCTGAAAGCATTAATCGAATCCCCCGATAGCGCTAAACGCTGGAACGGCCCTTATCTACAAAAAGCTAAAATTCCACTTGATCCCTGGCAACAGGAATATCACTATACCGCCCCCGGCGAACATGGCAAATTTGACCTTTTTTCTTTAGGTGCAGATGCTAAAGAAGGTGGCGAAGGCGAAGATCAGGATCTCGTCAGTTGGGAATAACAAACAGCCTACCTAAGCCGCGTAGGGTGGGCAGTCTTTTTTGCCCACGGTTTACAACACCAAAAGCATCGATTCATCAATGTGGTGTACCCGAGGGCATCAAGGCAAAAAGCGTTACCCACCCTAACGAGCAAGGCTTTACGCTGATTGAGTTGATCGTCGTCTTGGTCATTGTAATACTAGGGTTCTCGGCTATCGCTATCAGCATGTCATCAGGCAACGACAGTGCAGAAATTAAAGCCTCAGCGCGGGATATTATTTCTGCACTGCGTTATGCACGCGGGCAGGCGTTAATGACTCATGAAGAAATCACTATTGATTTTGATCTTGAAGACAACAGCTACACCGTCAGTAACCGTGACAAAATTTATAGCGTTCCCGATGAAATCAGCCTTACCGTAGTGACCGCACAAAATGAATTAACCGGGCAAGGACAAGGAAGTATTCGTTTTTATGGCGATGGCTCTTCAACGGGTGGGCGAGTCACCCTGGAACGTGATAAAGCCAAATTACAAATAGATATCAACTGGCTAACCGGCGCTTGTGAGCTTAACGATACCTTCGATGATGCAGACCAATAAACAAGCGGGGTTTTCATTACTGGAAATCCTGATTGCCTTTTCTATTTTGGCGCTATCGATTGGCATTCTGCTGAAAATATTTTCTGGTGGCGTCAATACGGCGGCTGTTGCAGAGGAATATACCGCCGCCGTGCAAATTGCCGAATCATTAATGATTCGTGCTGGCGGGGAAACACCATTACAAACCGGTGAAACTTCAGGGCTGGAAAATGACTATTATCATTGGCGAGTTGCTATCAACCCTTACCTGTTGAACCCTGAAACCATTGATATTAACGCACTCAAACTGGTGCTATTTAAAGTGGATGTCACGGTAAGCTGGGGCGAAGGTAACGGTAGCGAACGGCAAATTGAACTCTCCACCTTAAAACTGGCGAATGAAAAATCCTCATGAGGCTAACTAAAACGGTTCGTGGTTTCACGCTGATTGAAGTCCTCATTGCCATGACACTATTAAGTATTATGGTGGTGTTGCTGTTCGCCAGTCTGAAAATTTGTGCCGAAAGCTGGGAAAAAGGTGAACGTAAAATAGAAGCCGTTAACGAAGTCGCCATTGTTTACCAATTTTTTCAGCGTCATTTATCAACGGCAAGACCATTATGGGATGATTTTAGCGACGCAACACAAAAAACCTTTGCTTTTCATGGTGATGCACAATCTTTTCAATTTGTCGGAGAATTCCCTGCCAGTGCAGGGCGTGGTGGCCTACAGCTTTTTTCTATTCAACTAGAAGATGCGCGTCAAGATAATGGACAGGTTATTGGCACACAGATTAGTGTCACCTTGACCCCTTTTTTCCCCGTACCTGATAGTCAGAATATGGCTAAAGAACAAGTCACTTTGCTAAAAAATGTCAGGCAATTTTCTGTCAGTTATTTAGGTATCGACGATAGCGCTGAACTCAGTTGGCAAAATGAATGGCTGGATAAGGAAACCCTACCCCAATTAGTCAAAATCAACATCGAGCGCGACGATGACATGTATTGGCCTGAAATGATTGTTGACCTCAAAATTGCCAATTCGCTGGACAACGCAGGTGTCGCCGGTATAGATGCACAGGCATTGGAAGATGAACAAGCTGCCGAGGATGCGGCGATGTCTGATGATAGTAGCGATGACGGCGAGGTTATGGAATGAGGCTACAACATCCTCAGTGGCAAAGTAATGTAACGCTAGCCCAACGGGGGTTTGCATTAATACTGGTATTGTGGATATTGAGTTTATTGACCATCATGGCGGGCAGTTTTGCGCTGAGTATACGCCGTGAATCGTCGATTATTAGTGGCCTAAAAAATAATACCCAGGCCGCTGCCGTTGCTGAATCCGGTATTGCCATTGCTGAGCTAATGCTATTAAACCGTGATCAAGCTAAGCGCTGGCAGGCCAATGGCAGCATTTATCCGATTGACGATAGCGAGGCGTTGGGCAGTGAAAATGCACAAGTGCGGGTTCGATTATGGTCAGAAACCGGCAAAATAGATATTAACAAGGCAGACCAAAAACTGCTGGCGACGCTGATGGCTAATTCACCTATCCAAGACGAGCAACAACAGCTGAAACTGGTAGGCGCTATTCTCGATTGGCGGGATGAAGATGACCTTATCAATATTGAAGGTGCCGAAAAAAAAGACTACCAACAGGCCGGCTTAACTTACCAACCCAGAAATAAACCGTTCCAGACGCTAACTGAATTGCAACTGGTATTAGGTATGAATGAAACAATATACCAATGGCTAATACCTTTGGTCACGGTGTATTCCGGGCGGCCTAATGTCAATGTGCAACTGGCGGCTAAAGAAGTATTGCAAGTATTACCTGATGCTGATCTGGACTTAATAAACGATTTTGTCGTGGCTAGACTGGAAAGCATGATGAAAGGCCTGCCAGCACCAACCTCACCGTTTAGCATCAAACAGAACGCGGTAGGCGCAACTGCAACCAAACTAGGACAAGGCGATGCGCTCACTATTGTTTCTGAAGCGCTACTTGATGACGGTTCAAGCGCCGTTATTAAAGCAGTAATCAAAGCCGGTGGTGCTAAGCAACCGTTTCAAGTGCTGGAATGGCAGCGCAATACCACCAGCGAAGACTCATTATTTAGCGAAACCATCGGCGCAAGCGCAATAAGCGAATTATTAGTAAACCCCATTAAATAACAACATGCTGAATCTAAATTCAAACATTAATCTGGACTTTAAGACCTTCCTCCGCTGGTGGCGGCGGGAACTCGGTTTTTTAGTGCCTGAAAAAATAAAGCGGCTGTTTAATGACAAGCAGGGCTTTCTGATTATCAGCACCGAAGTGCATAAGTTAGTCATAACTTACCTGTTAGATGAACATGAAACCGTCATCGCAAAAATTGACCGAAACGAAGCCGGTATCGCTTACTACAAAGCCTTACAAGCGAATGATGAGCGCTTAACCAAAGCGAATGTCATTTTAAGATTAACGGGACAGGAAGCTATTTGTCGAGAACTTGCGCTGCCAGCCGCTGCCAAGGAGAACCTGCACCAGGTCGTTGCTTACGAGCTTGACCGCTATACTCCATTTAAAGCTGAACAGGTTTATTTTGCCGTTAAACCCATTGATGGCGCCACTGAACAGGGGCAACTCAAAGCCATGTTAGTGTTGACGACACGGGAGGTGCTTGACGGACTTTACGAAGACATTACCGCTTTAGCGCTATCACCGTTATTTGCTGATTATCAAGGCGCCGCCAATCCGCTTGATAATCTCGATGATAGCTATAATCTACTGCCCGAAAAATTTAGACAAAAAACCGCAAAAACACCACGTTTGATTCATACTGCCTTGTTAGCCTTGGTGGCGTTATTAGCGGCAGCGGCGTTAGTAACTCCGGTTTGGCTTGAATATCAAACCGTGAATGCTTTAACAGAAAAAGTTAAAGTGATAGAAAAGGATGCCAAAAAGATTAAGGCATTGCAGTCTGAAATAGATACCATGATCGACGAAACCCAGAAGCTGATTGATGAAAAAAATGCCACGCCAATGGTTGTTGACATGCTAAATACCTTAAGTACGATTATCAAAGACGACACTTGGCTATCTTATCTGCAATACTCGGATAACCATTTACAAATACAAGGCGAATCACCCGCCGCATCAACGCTCATAGGCGTGCTTGAAGCTTC
Source organism: Methylococcaceae bacterium (assembly GCA_947504985.1). Classification (GTDB taxonomy): domain Bacteria; phylum Pseudomonadota; class Gammaproteobacteria; order Methylococcales; family Methylomonadaceae; genus Methylovulum. The sequence continues at coordinate 7,096 of CANNKH010000075.1, forward strand.
AGAACTATTTACTAAAGCACGCTTTGTGTCACCCGTTACGCAAAACAATGTCAGTAAACTGGAACGTTTTCAGATTACCGTTGACACCACCAAAGCGGAGGTGGTTAATGCAAATTCCTCAAATTAACACGCAACGCTGGCTTGCCGTCGGGCTATTAATTATGGTCTTGCTGATTATTGGCGCCGCGCTGATCGTGCCAATTATTTCTAAAGGTCTGGCACTGAATGAAGCTAAAAATACCTTGGTTTTTAGGTTGCAGCAATATGAGCGGATTTTAGCTAAAAAAGACGCCGTTATTGCCAGCATGGACACCATAAAACAACAACATGACGAACAGGGATACTTCAACAGCCAGGAAACAGATGCCTTAGCGTCGGCGGATATGCAAAATGTCATCAAAAAAACCATTGTTGATGCCGGTGGGCAATTAAGTAGTACCCAAGCCATTCCTGTCAGTACAAAAGATGGTTTTAGCCGAATAACGGTTCGGGTCAGAATGACCGGCAATAGTGAAGTGCTGCGAGCGGTATTGTTTAAGATAGAAACCTCTACACCACTGATTATTATTGACCAAATAGATATCAGGCCGATGCGTGGCAAGCGCAATATGGTCACTAATAAAATTGAGCCTAGTAATGATTTGAACGTTAATTTTCAAGCCGTAAGCTTTATGAGAAAACCAGCAGAATGAACAGTAGCCAAATAAATAATAAGCTGGTGACCGTTTCGGGCATCGTGTGTGCAATGTTGCTGCTGATTCTTATCGGTGAATTGTTGTATGCCAAGCAAATGCAAAATCAACTGCTCAGTTCAAATTTATCCGCAGAACCTAATAGCGCCAAAGATGAAATGCCTAGTGTGGATTTGATGCAGCGTAGTGAGGAAAGCTATGCAGACATGGTAAATAAGCCTTTATTTATTGAAGGCAGAAAACCGGTAGCAGAACCTAGTCCAGAACAGCTTCAGGCGAATGCCGTGACTATTAAATTCGACTGGTTGTTAAATGGTGTTTATACGACAACCAAAGGGCTTTCCGCATTATTTAGCAGAGCAACAATCAAAGTACCTAAAGATAATCACCGAAAAATAAAACCAGGCGATCATCTTGATGGCTGGAAACTTACCGAAATCCACAAGGATAAAGTCATCCTGACGCTAGATGGCAACCGTAAGGAACTGTTACTGCGCAAACCAAAACTGAAACAATTACCGCAGAAAAAAAACAATACACCGCCGCAACCTGCTGACGGCGAAGTTCTCGGCGCGCCTTTAGAAGAACAGCCACCGGAACCTGAACAATTACCTGAATCCCCGGAAGACACTTTTGAGAATAGTGATAATGAACAATTTTAAGAAAATAACAACAGCCTCTTATCTGGTTGCGATGGGTTTGTCGCTGTCAAGCTGTGAGCTATTAGGCCCTAAGCAGGCGCAGCTGCTACCTTTAAATCCCATTGCCAAGCCACAGTCGGATGTAAAAACAGACACGGTGTTTAAGGAGTTGCAAAACAAACCGCCGGTTGTTGATTCAATGAAGTCAAAAATAGAGCTTTACCCAGGCACCGATCGTTTTGTACCCCCTGCCCCAACCCAACATAGAAAGGCGGGCTCAGAAGCGGGCTCATATAGCCTGAATTTTGATGATGCTGATCTGGGCGAGGTCGCCAAAGTCGTTTTGAGCGACATTCTTGGACAAAACTATGTCTTAAGTCCAAAGGTAGCGGGTAAAGTCACACTGCAAACGACACAGCCACTAAGCAAAGACGAATTATTACCTACGCTGGAAATGGTGTTACGCATGAATAATGCAGCACTGGTAAAAGATGGCAAGATTTACCATATAGAACCAGCTGCCGATGCACTTTACACCTCCGATATTTCGACCGGTAGCAGTCATCCTGGCTACCAAACCAGAGTGATTCCAATCAAAAATGTCGCTGTTGAAGACATCGCCGAAGTGCTAAAACCACTGGTACAAGAAAAAACCATCCTGCATGTTGATGGAACTCGTAATATTCTCGTCGCTTCAGGCACGCCAGATGAGATGGCGCGAGTGATGGATATGGTAGGCACTTTTGATATCGACGTTTTAAAAGGCCGCTCGTTTGGCTTATTTCCATTGGCGCATACCGAGCCGGAAACTATCATCAAAGAACTGGAAGAAGTCTTCAATAAGAAAGGCAAAGCAGAAGAGACGGATTTTTTCCGCTTTATCCCGATTGAACGCATGAATGCCGTGATGGCTATTACCCACCAAGCCCGCTATTTACAGGATATAGAAAGCTGGGTACTCAGACTGGATAAAGCGCAATCAGGCACGGGGGGCGGCGTTAATGTTTACAAGGTGCAACACGCTGATGCAGAAGAACTGGCAGATACCTTGAATGAAATTTTTACCGGCACGCAAAAGCAGGATAAATCCGCAAAAGTTGCTGCTGGGAAAAAAGCGTCTGAAATCAGCAATAAATCGACAACAGACAGTAAAACTGACACTAACAAAACAGCCTCATCGTTAAGCAACAAACGTAACAGTCGTAGCAAAGGCACTAGCGGCACTGGCACAGCCACCGTAGCAAATGTTGATGATGTCAGAATCATTTCTGATAAAACCAATAACGCGCTGATTATTGTCGCAACGCCTCGCGAGTATGACGTGATACTGCCGGTTATCAGGCAACTCGATTTAATGCCATTACAGGTGCTGATTGATGCGACAATCGTATCGGTTGATTTAAAGGACGATTTGAAATACGGCATACAATGGAAATTACAACATGACAACAGTGCCGTTAGCAGTGGTTTGGGTGGGGCTACGCTAGGTTCATCTGGGTTTGAAGCCGCATCAGCTTTTGCCTCAGGTGGGCTGAGTGCGGTATACAACTCAGGTGCAGTCAATGCCTTACTGGCATCACAGGCCAATAAAGATAATATCAATGTTATTTCTTCGCCGTCTTTAATGGTCTTGAATAATCAAGAGGCCACCATAGAAGTAGGTACGCAAATTCCCACCTTATCCAGTACCCTATCCGGCGCTGGCATTTCTACTGATACTTCAGGCACCGGGAGTACCGGCTTAGTGACTAATAGCCAAATACAGTACAAAGATACCGGTGTCAAATTGGAGGTAACTCCGCGCGTCAATGCCAATGGCATGGTCATTATGGAGATTAAGCAAACGGTAAGCGATCCGATTGAATCGACGATAGGTGTGACGTCTTCTGCGGCGATTGCCAAGAAAGAAATTGAAAGTTCGGTTGCTATTCAGGATGGCGAAACGATTGTGCTAGGCGGTTTAATCAAGGAAAACAACACCTATAATAAATCAGGTATCCCCATGTTGCATGAACTGCCCTGGATAGGTTCATTATTTGGAAACACTACGAATAATAAGGATAAAACTGAATTGGTTGTCTTAATTACCCCGCGAGTAGTAAAAAGCAAACAGGATTCCAGACTGATTTCCAATGAATTTAAACGTAAATTAACCGGAATTTATCGTTAGAAGCTTAACGAATCCAGCCAGTAGGCCGTATGGAATAATTTTATTTTTGTTGCATTCCATACGAGCTACTCACAAGGAAATTATTATTCTTTAGTCCATTTGGCAGCAAGTTGTCCTGAGAACTGACCAAAATAAGTACCAACGACGATAGAGATAGAAATTACCAATAATGGATTGTTCAAAGAAACACTCAACAATACATCTTGATTTAATTTATCAGGAGTTTGCAATAAATAAGCAAAGGTAGATGAATAACCCAATACGCTAGCAGGAATAGTCGCCAGTTGTGGAATATTAGCCGCAAGACACATCACCACAACCGCCACTGTGACAGTAATCGCCGCCATGAAAGGGAAGCCAAGGGTTGCGTCAGGTGAAATTTCGGTTAGCAAAAGCGCGGTAATCCAAGCCATCACTACGCCGAAAACGCCGCAGACGATGGTATTTACCAAAGCTTCCTTGGTAGCGCCAAGAAAAAAGTAAGCCGCCCATGCGATAGTTGCCGCCCATATAAAAAAGACACCGCTTGCTGGACCGACTGCCAAAAATGTCGCGGCGCCAGCCAGAACGCCAATGCTTAAAGAAAGTGCTGTCAGTTTATCCATCGTTTATCTCCAAAAATCACCTCATTGATAGTGTAAAGTCAGATTTCACATTGAGGTGGTGCTACGAAATCCAACCGTTTTTTATCAGGTCATCGCGACAAACCTGATGGGCTCGAATGTTAGCAGAGATTACCAACCAGAGAAACACTTGCTGAAATATACAGCAATTCTCATTATGACCCCAAGCTATCCTATTTCCGGCTTTCGGGGTCGGACAATTGAGTTTTTCGGATTATGAGACCAGCCCTCCTGCATAAAATCGAGCAGATGCTCCCAGCTATCAAAGCACAAGTAAGTTGTCAGCGCCTTCATGTCATC
>CANNKH010000076.1 GCA_947504985.1 Methylococcaceae bacterium
GTGGCATTGCTGGGGGAAGCTAACGTGACGGTAAAGGTTTCGTTGCCTTCCACGGTGGTATCACCAATAACGGGAACATTAATGGTTTTGCTGGTTTCACCCGCCGCAAAGGTTAGCGTGTTGGCGGTGGCGTTGTAATCGCTGCCATTAGTGGCGCTGCCATCGGCGGTGGTGTAATTCACGCTGACCGCTTGAGTGCTGGCGGCGGATAACGTGACGGTGACGACCGCATTGCTGGTGCCACTGTTGCCTTCGGTTATCGTGGCGGTGGCAATGGCCAGTGTGGGCAGATCATCATTGTTTAACGTGATTAACGCGCTGCTGGCGGCACTTAAGGTGGCGTTAACCGGTGTGCTAAGCACGACATTGAGCGTTTCATCGGTTTCTACGGTGGTATCGCCCAACACGGGAATGGTGATGGTTTTGCTGGTTTCACCCGCCGCAAACACCACCGTGGCTGAGCTTAACGTGTAATCACTGCCACTGGTGGCGGTGCCGTTGGTGGTGGCGTAATTAACGCTAACGGTTTGGCTTGATGCGGCTGATAAGGTGACGGTGACCACGGCATTGCTGCTGCCGCTATCGCCTTCAGAGAGTGTGGTGCCGGTAATGGCAAGCGTGGGTAGCACCACAGCGTCATCGTCGGTAATGGTAATGGTGGCGCTGGGGAATATACTCAAACGGGCATTGCTAGGTGAGGATAACACCATGCGGAAGCTTTCGTTACCTTCCACCAGGGTATCGCCCATCACAGGGACATTAATGGTTTTGCTGGTTTCGCCAGCGGCAAAACTTAATTGACCGGTGGTTGCCGAGTAATCGGTACCCGCGATGGCGGTTGCGTTGGCAGTCGCATAGTTGACAGTGACATCGCTGGTGCTAGCGGCGGACAGCGTGACCGTGATAGTGGCATTGGTGTTGCCGTTGTTGCCTTCCAGCAACGCTGCGCCGGTCAGGCTAATGACAGGAATGTCGTCATTTAGCAGGGTGGCGCTGGCTTCGGTGTTATCAAGTCGGATGCCATCAGGTGGGCTGAGTTGTAAAAAGAACTGCTCGTTGGCTTCAACTTTAGTGTCGCCGATGACAGGAATAGTCACTTTTTTGCTGGTTTCGCCCACGGCAAAAGTCACTGTGCCCTTAGTGGCCAAGTAGTCTTGTCCGGCGATGGCATCGCCGTCAACGGTGGTGTAACCGACACTCACTGGCACACTGGGGGCTTCAGAAAGGCTTAGGGTAAAGATGGCATTTTTGTTGCCGCTAAGGCCTTCGGTGAGTTCAATGTCGTTGATGCTTAACACTAATTGTTGCGTTAAACCGTTGCTAATATCTAACACGGCATCGGCGAAACTGATGCTTTCAATATGCTGTAATTCGGTAATATCGCCGTTGGTGATGTCCTTGACAGTAATCACGCCATCGGTGGTGTCTTCGGTGAGTTGGTAATCGCCTTGTCCGTTAGTAAACACGGCGCTGTCATTGCCCGCACCGCCGTCCAGGGTGTTGTTGCCAATGCCGCCATCGAGAATATCATCGCCGTTGCCGCCATTAAGGGTATCATCGCCCTGGCCACCGTTAAGGCTATTGTTGCCTTCATTACCTTCCAGACGGTTATCAAGTGCGTTACCTTCGCCATTGAGGTCAGCGTTGCCGCTGAGTTCCAATACTTCAACATTGTCCATCAAGCTAAAACTGAGGGTGGTTTTGATGGTGTCTTGATCGCCGTCTTGAGCGGTTTCGATTACGGTTTCATCTTTATTGTTTAACAGGTAAGTATCCGAGCCATCCCCGCCGATCAGTTTATCAACCCCAGTACCACCGTCCAGGGTATCGTTACCTGAGCCGCCGGTAAGCGTATCTAAGCCTGCGCCACCGATCAGAAAGTTGTTGGCATTATTGCCGGTTAATTGGTTGTTAGCCGTGTTACCTATAGCGGAAATGGTTTTAGTGCCGGTTAAAATCAGGTGTTCTAGCGCCGGCTTGTTGGCTAACGTAAAATTTATGCTGCTTTGCACGGTGTCTTGACCGCCCGCGTTGCCAAGGTCTTCGATAACTTTATCGCCAATATGATCGACGATATAGACATCATTTTCTGTACCGCCGACCAGACTGTCGGCGCCGGTGCCGCCGTTAAGGGTGTCATTGCCTGCGCCACCGTCTAAGGCATCGTTACCTTCACCGCCTTCTAAGCTATCATCGGCTACATCTCCGAATAATTTATCAAAGCCGATGCCGCCTAATAGGGTGTCATTGCCCGCCCCCCCATCAAGGTTGTCGTTACCTTCTGAACCCCTTAAAAAATCATTGCCTGCAAAACCGAAAATGGTGTCGTTGCCGCTTTTACCGTCGAATATATCAGCGGCATCGGTACCGTTATGGAGATCGTTACCTGTGGTTAATGATTTAGTTGACTTGATTAGACTGGACTGGACTGGACTGGACTGGACATTTTGCGCTCCAAAAGAGTTAGCTGGAAATAGTTATGGTTATGGCATTAATAAGGCTTAATACCCTGTTTAAAGTAACCTTATTACATTTTGGTGGCAAGCGAAAAATGGAGCGCAAAACGGTTTTATGCGAGCTTGCATTTTGTAGGCGCGACTTATATTAAGTTAAATAATAAGTCAATAAAAATCATTATGTTGTGTTGTTAAAAATCCCCCCTAGCCCCCCTTTTTCAAAGGGGGGAAATTAATATCTTCTTCGTTGACACAGTAAGGAAACGGTCTTCCCCCTTTGAAAAAGGGGGACTGAGGGGGATTTATCAATATAACTATTTTGCTTTAGGAATGGGCATGACACACTTCGACAAGATAATGACTGCCAGTCCTTTGAGGACTGGCAGTCATGGACGTACACAACAAAGCGTGTTGTGCCTGTTCCTTAGTGGCATTTTTTCTTAACTGTGGGTAGTGAGGTATGAATGACCCGCGCCTACTTTCATTAAACTTACATACAGTCTTCATGATTTAGTCACACATTAACGTTAAAAATAGCGCTCCATAAACATTCACGAGAACATCAATGAAAAATACAACACTCGGAAATCTTTTAGTTGCTTTACCGCTAATGGTTGCTGGCACGCTAGCGGTTAATTCCACTGCGTCAATAGCCGCAGGCAAAGTAAGACCACCACTGATGGAGCAAGGCATACAATTTGGCGATCTTGATCGTGGTAGCGTTATAGTGTGGAGCCGCGCTAATAAAGATTCCCGCATGATGGTTGAGTATGCGCTTAATGACCAATTTACTGATTCTAAAATTATTCGTGGTCCTTATGCGCTAAAAGGTACGGATTACACTGCGCGTCAGGAACTGAACAAACTTCCTTTGGGTAAAACTGTTTTTGTTAAAGTCTGGTTTGAAGATTTGACTAATGCACGCACCAAAAGTGAGCCAGTCGTTGGGCATTTTCAAACCGTGAGTGCTAACGATAATGTTCGTTTTGTCTGGGGTGGTGATACAGCAGGACAAGGCTGGGGAATCAACGAAGCATTTGGCGGTATGAAAATTTATGAAGCCATGCGTCAGGTTAATCCACAGTTTTTCATTCATAGCGGCGACAATATTTATGCCGACGGTATTATTAACGCAACGGTGACAACTTCTGCCGCAGAAAACGGGCAACTCTGGACGAATATTGTGACGCCTGAAGTGGCTAAAGTGGCAGAAACCCAAGCTGAATTTCGTGGACGTTACAAATATAACCTGATGGATACTAACGTTCGCGCTTTTAATGCTGAAGTACCACAAATCTGGCAATGGGATGATCATGAAGTGGTCAATAACTGGTCTGATGCTAAAGACTTGAGTGCTGATACGCGCTACACGGTTAAAGATGTACCCCTGTTGGTTGCCAGAGCGGCGACTGCCTTTAAAGAATTTAGCGCACAACGCCCACATAGCGCGGAAGAAGCTGACCGTGTTTATCGCAAAGTATCTTACGGTCCGTTACTTGATGTGTTTGTAGTTGATATGCGTAGCTACCGTGGTCAAAATACCGCTAATATGCAAACGGTGGAAAGCGCTGAAACTAAGTTTTTGGGTGATGAGCAAGTCGCTTGGTTGCAAAACGGCTTAAAAAACTCTACAGCGACCTGGAAAGTGATTGCGGCTGATATGCCTATCGGTCTTAATATCAGCGACGATTTTGTTAATAACCCACCGCAACGTTGGGAAGCCATTGCCAATGGTGACAATGGTCCAGCGGCAGGTCGTGAGCTTGAAATCGCGCGTTTGTTAAGCAACATTAAAAAAGATAATGTTAAAAACATTGTTTGGCTAACAGCTGATGTACATTACGCCGCTGCCCATTATTACGATCCTTCTAAAGCGGCTTCTAATGATTTCAACGGCTTTTGGGAGTTTGTTTCTGGCCCGTTAAATGCCGGATCTTTCGGACCTAATTCAAAAGATGGCACCTTTGGTATACAAGCCGTTTTTGAAAAAGCACCGCCAGCAGGTCAAGTTAATTTGTCACCTTTTGCTGGTTTGCAATTTTTTGGTGAAGTGAATATCGACAAAGCAAGCAAAGTCATGACGGTTGATTTAAAAGACATTAATGGTGTTTCTGTTCACACTGAAACCCTAGCTGCCGAGTAAATACTACGCGCATTTGGTTGATGCTATTTAAAACCCTCGCCTGGTTTACAGGCGAGGGTTTTTTTATGTTGAATTTTGTCATGTCGCTACGCTGGCATTAATTGCGTCAAAGTACAGTTTTCCTCCAGCGCTATTAACCGCGCATTGATGGTTTGGTTTTCCAGCGAGTCATCCTTATCAATCAGGCAGCTAACCCGAAGATAATTGGGCGTATAGCCAAATACCCGTTGTTGTTCTCCGCAGGGTTCTGCGTAAGCTTCCCACAAGATGGGAAACGTGTTGCCCAGATTAGCTTTGCAGAACTGCTGCTTCATGTCATTGGCTAGCTCATGTAATTGTTGGCTACGTTGTTTTTTAAGCTCATTGCTTATCGGGTCTGGCAATGTTGCTGCCTTAGTACCTTCGCGTTTGGAATAAGTGAAGATATGGATATGACCAAAGCCGATTTTTTTAATGAACGCATAGCTGTCTTGCCATTCCTGTTCGGTTTCACCGGGGAAGCCAACAATAATATCGGTGGTGATATTAAAGTGTGGAATTTGCGTTCTTACCCGCTGGACAATACTGGCAAATTCTTCAGTTTTACAGCGTCTTGCCATGCGGCGGAGTACCGCATCAGAGCCACTTTGTAAGGGAAGATGTAAGTGTGGCATCAGCCGAGGTTGTTCAAACAGCGTAAAAAAATCATCACTAAATTCCCACGGTTCTAGTGAGCCGAGTCTAAGGCGTGGTATTTCAGTTTGTGCGAGGATGGTTTTTACTAAATCGGTCAAATTATTGCCCAGATCACTGCCGTAACCGCCCAAATGAACGCCAGTTAAAATCACTTCATTAATACCTTGCTGATGCAGTGCATTGATTTCATCAATAATCGCGGCTATTGGTCGGCTCACTTCGTCACCACGCGCAACGGTAACAATGCAAAAAGTGCAGCGATAACGGCAACCATCTTGTACTTTAATAAAGGCTCTTTGTCTGCCGCGCGTAAATAACGAAGTCTCGCCGGGTTCGGTAGACATCGCTGGCATGGTCTCCATGTTTAACTCAGCTAAGGCTTTTTCGACCAATTGATGTTTATCACGGTTGCTGATAACCAGATCAACACCCAGTAAAGCGGCGGCTTCATCTTCATTTAAGGTGGCATAACAGCCGCTGACCACTAACTTGGCTTGAGGATTATCGCGATGGATTCGGCGTATCAGATTGCGGGATTTTCTTGCGGCATCCTGCGTGACGGCGCAGGAGTTGATTACGACCAAATGGGCGTCCTCAGTGTTTCGAGTGATTTGATGACCGAATTTTTGAAAGGCTTGTGCCCAAGTTTCCAATTCCGCTTCATTAAGGCGGCAGCCCAGTGTTTTAAGGTGAATTTTCATTATTCAAAAGCGTAGTTAATCGGTGTATTGGCAATATTACAGCGGTTTCAGATTAGGAATGAGCATGACACAGTTCGGCAACTGTAGAGACGTAGCACCGCTACGTCTAGGGATTACGCACGAAATATCAATAAAAACATTGCACCTACAAAGACGTTGCATTGCAACGTCTCTACACTTTTATTATGCAGATAAATCCGTACCTACAATTGCCGAATTGTGTCATGCTCATTCCTAACCTTAATTTTCGTCTATTGACTCAGGCATCGCGTCAATCAAATCATATAATTGTTCTTCTTGTTTTTCTGAAGACAGGCTAATAGCGACTTCTGAGACATAGAAGATCATCCCTACCAACATTGATAACACGGAAAGAACGAAAATAAGCACCGCGACAACTAAGGCTTGTTGTGCGTATAACGTTAAGCCAAGCATTAAACAGGTAATCATGGTGCCAATGATGCCTAATAACGTGTAAAAAAAAGCATTTTTTATTTTAGAGGCGCGGTATTGGATAGACTCTATTTGTCCTTTTAAGATTAAGACATCCTGTCTTTTACCTGCAATAACGGCTAAATGTTTTTCCTTATGAAAAACTCTCAAGCGGGTAACAATACCCATTAGGCGAGTATTAATAGAAAGTAACAATAAACCGGCCGCAGAAATGAAAATGGCAGGGGCAACAAAGGCTTGAAAAAGTTCTAATTGAGTCATGCTAGTTATTGATTGTTCTTGTTAAAAATGGCTAAGGAATGGACATACACAACTTCGTCAAGTGGTTTGTGCTTTCAGTGGATGCCATGACTGCCAGTCCTTTTAGGAATGGCAGTTATTAGCTTGTTCCTAATGATTAAACCAGATAAGCAGCGGCTAATCCCACAAAAACAGCGATACCAAACCAGTTGCTGTTTAAAAAGGCTTTAAAGCACAGGCTTTTTTCACGGTGAAAAATCAGCTTTTGCTGATATATCGATAATCCGGTAGCGACTAAAAGTCCAAGATAATAAGGCCAAGCCGTATGCTGCATTATGCCAACAGCAACCAACAACCCCAGCATAATGGTCTGTAACGCGGCAATAATCTGCCGGTCATAGTTGCCAAACAGAATAGCGGTTGATTTAACTCCGATTTTTACATCATCGTCTTTATCGACCATCGCGTACATCGTGTCGTAAATTAACGACCATAAGATGACGGCTAGATACATGACCCACGCCACGCTAGGGATACTGTTGCTTTGTGCGGCAAACGACATCGGTACCGCCCAACCAAACGCTATACCCAGATAAGCTTGCGGTAAATGCGTGTAGCGTTTCATGAACGGGTAACTGGCGGCTAAAAAGGCGCCGATAAAGGACAACATAATCGTGTAGCTATTCAGCAATAACACTAGACCGAAAGCGATAATGCACAACACGGCAAAAACCACCAAAGCTTCTTTTGGTGTGACCTTGCCAGCGGCAATCGGGCGTTGCTTGGTGCGTTCAACGTGAGGATCAAAATCACGATCAGCATAATCATTAATCACGCAACCTGCGGCTCGCATAATCACCACGCCAGCGCAAATTACCAGCAAAACCAATCCATCTGGTTTGCCATCACCCGCCACCCATAGCGCCCATAAAGCGGGCCACAACAAGATTAAAATACCAATAGGCCGGTTAAAGCGTGCCAATAGCCAATACTGTTCTAATCTTTCGATAATGATTGCCTGCATTCTCGCACCCTTTTTCAATAAACCGGTTTTGTTATAGTGCTATTATAGCTTTTTGTGTTGATAACCACCTCCCTAAGCGCTGATAACCATGATAAAAATCCTTATCCTTTACTTTTCACGCCACGGTGCAACTACCGCAATGGCTAATCATATTGCTCGTGGTGTTGAATCGGTACACGGTGCTGAAGCCGTGCTGAGAACCGTCCCTGATATATCTGCCGTCTGTGAAAAAACAGCAGAGCGCATTCCTGCCTCGGGTGCCATCTACGCGACGTTAGATGATTTAAAGCAATGTGACGGTCTAGCGTTGGGTAGCCCAACGCATTTTGGCAATATGGCAGCGCCGTTAAAATACTTTCTCGATAGCACCACTGAATTATGGCTTTCTGGTGCCTTAGTTGGCAAACCAGCGGGTGTCTTTACGTCTACCGGTAGTTTGCATGGTGGACAGGAAAGTACCTTGCTGTCAATGATGTTACCGCTTATGCACCAAGGCATGGTGTTATTAGGCGTGCCCTACACAGAAGCAGCGCTAAGTGAAACCCGTTCTGGCGGTACGCCTTATGGTCCCAGTCATCTGGCGACCGACCTTGGTGAATTAACTGCGCACGAAAAAGCGTTGTGTAAGGCCTTAGGTGCACGTCTGGCTAAAACAGCGTTACTTTTAAAGCAAGCTTAATCGTAAGTTATGACTATAAAACCCCTCTATTACTACATAACCGCGTTGACGGGATTTTTTGGACTGTTTGCGTTACTCATGCTCTGGCATACCGTGCTTGCACCGTCTACAAAACTACCCGTTGCGTTGGTTTTACTGATTACTGTTACTCCACTTTTGTTACCTATGCGCGGCTTGCTGGATCGTAAACTAAAAAGTTGCGCATGGGCGGCCTATGTCAGTCTCATTTATTTTGTCCACGGCTCGGCGGAAGCCTACATCAACGCCGATGAGCGGTTTTACGCCGCCTTGGAAATCATGCTGAGTTTAATGCTTTTTCTCGGCGCTACACTATATATACGCTTTGCAAAACACACGAGCTGATGATGGCCGAACAACTTCCTGTCAACTTTGAATTCAGGGCAAATCAGACGTTTAAAGATTTTTTTTCTGGCAGCAATCAAGAAATCATTGATCATTTAAGAAAATGTGCGACCGGAGATGGTGAGCAGCAAATTTTTGTCTGGGGTAAAAAGGGGCTTGGTAAAAGCCATTTGCTACAAGCGTGTTGCCATCATGCGCATCAGCAACAACAAAGCGCTTTCTATTTTGCTTTATCCCCTGATGAGTTACCCGATCCGGCGTTATTATCCGGTTTAGATAAATTTGATTTGGTTTGCTTGGATAATATTGAACATATCGTCGGTGATCCTGTTTGGGAACAGGCCTTTTTTAATTTTTTTAACCAGCATCGTAGTAGTGGACATAAGCTCATCATCTCGGCCGCCTGCGCACCTAACAAGCTTGGCATTCAATTACCTGATCTTAAAACCCGGCTTAATTGGGGGCTGGTGTTAAAGCTAAAGCCATTAAACGAAGCTGAAAGTATTGAGGCGTTAATTTTTAAAGCCGACCAAATGGGTTTTGAGATAGCACCACAAGCCGGCCGTTTTTTATTAACGCATTATGACCGGGATTTAGCTTCGCTATGGGCGCTGCTGGAAAAACTGGATCGCGCGTCATTAGCTGCCAAGCGCAAATTGACTTTACCCTTCCTGAAAAAAATCCTTAGCAATGTGGGCGAAACAACTTCGTCTTGTGATTTGTACTCTCGGTGAATGCCATGACTGCCAGTCCTTTGAGGACTGGCAGTCATCCTCTGTCGTAGGGTGCACCTTATGACTCATCAGCCCACGTTTCAAAGACCTCCGTTAAATCAATCGCTAAATCAGGGAATAACGAGGGCACGGCGTGGTCATCGCCTGCATACATTGCTTTAAGCTCATAGTGGTTATTTTCGTTCAACACAAATTGATGGATGATTTGGTCATTGGGGAAAACCAGCCAATACTCGCTTACCCCGCTTTCTTGATATAACTGGTATTTAATCTGTAAATCCCGTTTGGAATTACCTTTTGACACGATTTCAATAATCCAATCGGGCGCACCGTTGCAGCCTTGCAGATCCAATAGTTCAGGGTTACAAATCACGCATAAATCGGGCTGCACCACGGTGTAGATTTGTTCACTGGCTAACAGCGATTTTTTACGATCATAAAGCCGGACATCAAATGGTGCAGCGAAAACATGGCATTGTTTGCGCCTAAAAAAATTGTCCAGCATCGCAGTTAAATGCGTAGAAGCACGTTGATGTCGCACATTCGGTGCGGGTGACATCAACATAATTTTACCTTTGATAAGTTCCACCGTTTCTTCAAACTGCCACGTTAAATAATCGGCATAACTGTAAGTTTGGTTTAAATCTAATTGTGACAGCTGGGTGATTTTAGGCATGGGAATAAGTTTAGGGTGACGTTGAGAGCGTCAGAAGATGATACACACTAAGGGATGGGTACGAAACAACTTCGTCTTGTGATTTGTACTCTCGGTGGATGCCATGACTGCCAGTCCTTTGAGGACTGGCAGTTATTAGGTTGCATGGTGTGTTGCACTTATTTATATCGTTCCCACGCCGGAGCGGTGGGAACGATAATGGCATTTGGGAACGCGTTGAATCCATGCTATAAAACCCGCGTTGATTTTCTTCTAATACTTTGATTTAAGGTGAACACTATGACTACAACCGCAGGCGCTATCATCACTGATTTTGGTAGTTTTGATAAGGGGCAATATGTTTTCGCACAGCCGGACGGCAAGATTACCGTGTTGGGTATTACTTCAGGTTTCAGCAGTGATGATCTAGCAATTGTTCACTACAATAATAATGGAAGCTTGGACACCAGTTTTGATGGTGATGGTAAATTGATTGCAACGGCAGTAATGACCATCAATGCCATAAAAGTGCTTAGTGATGGCAAGTTTTTAACCGTGGGTACCAGTGGTAACGGCTTTGCAGTAGCGCGTTATAATAGTGATGGCAGTCTAGATACAGCATTTAGTGGCGATGGTAAGCTGACCACGTCATTCTATAGTGCTAGCTATGCTGATATCGCTTATAACGTGACCGTGCAAGCCGATAGCAAGCTGTTAGTTGTTGGCTACTCTTCGGCTTATTACGCATCTTCTGCAGTTCGCTATAACAGTGATGGTAGTTTGGATAAAAGTTTTTCTGATGATGGCTTATTTACCGGAGGAATCAGTGGCGGAGCGGCTACCTTTGCGGCATTACAACCAGACGGTAAAGCGGTATTAGCAGGTAGTTATTATGGTTCTGATTTTGGTTTGGTAAGGCTTAATCGTGATGGTTCCCTAGATACAGGTTTTAGTGGTGACGGCATAGTTACCACCGACCTAGGCGGTAAAGACTACGCCAATACAGTAAATATATTAAGCTCAGGAAAAATATTAGCTGCCGGTATTAGTGACAATAATTTTGCTGCCGTGCGTTATAACTCAGACGGTAGTCTTGATACCACGTTTGGTGGTGATGGCATAATTACCACCGACTTAGGCAGTACAGAATCACTAAAAAGTATTATCCAGGTTGCTGATAGTAAATTTCTTGCCGTGGGAACCAATAGCAACTATGACTTTGTGTTAGCCCGTTACAACGCCGACGGTAGTCTGGACACCAGTTTTTCCGAGGACGGCATTGTCACCACCGATTTAGGCGGCTGGGAAGAAAGCAATAGCGTTACTGTTGACGCGAATGGCAAAATTTTATTAGTGGGTACGACGGACAGCGATATTGCCTTAGTGCGCTATAA
>CANNKH010000077.1 GCA_947504985.1 Methylococcaceae bacterium
CAGCGTTGGATCAGGGCTTGCCCATTGGCTCTGGTGAAATAGAAAGTGCGCACCGATATATTGTTCAGCAACGCTTAAAATTACCCGGGGCGTGGTGGACTCCCGATAACGTGGATTCAATGCTGGCTTTAAGAATTACTCGAGCCAATAACAAATGGGATAGTTATTGGAATCAACGACGTCAAGCGGCTTGAGTTTAAACCGCACTTTTAATCACACCCGCAGATTTCTGTAACGTTGGGCGTTTCTGATGTATTGCGCTACAATCCCAAAATGGACTTTGAAATTATTGGCAATATCAGGTATCCCGAAACTTTTGCTCGTGGCTCAGGCATTAGGGAATTGCCAAGGCTTCGTAAAATTCATGGGCAGGGTTTATGGCGTAAGCGTAAGGGCTTTGCCACAGTGCGTTTGCAAGATGGAACGCTCCGCGAAGCAGAAATTCATTGGTACGAAGCATCGGGTATTGGCAAACGGGAATTTAAAATTAAACGTTACATTGACACACAACCATGAACAAACACGAATTCGTAATCTGTATCAATAACCGTGGCTATGAAGTTTCATTGGAACCCCGTAAGCTCTATCAAATTTTGGCGGATGCTGAGGCAGAAAAACATAACCAAATTCGGTTGATTGATGAATCTGGCGAGGATTATTTGTATCCGGCATCTTTATTCGATCGAATTACTCTTCCTGCTCAAGTTATCGAGCATGTTTTTCATGCACAGGCTTAAATTGTTTTGGGCTTACCCTTATTCGCTTTAATGCGTCGTGCTGAATGCCCAACGAATAAGGATAGATTGTGTGAGCAAAGCGAACCACAATCTTATCCGGTTGTTGGACAAGCCCAGCGGTAGTCGTGAAGCTTAATAGATAAGCAAATATCTTTTTGGGGTGGGAGAGAAATGGGGGCTTTGGCAAATACGCCATTTTCTTGAGACAACCAGAGACCTTACCCTGATCCGGTAGTCCACGGGATAGTGTTCCTTACCATCGCTGTGCACCAGATTGACCACGCCAATCCCGCGCACCAAGCCGCCTGTAGCACCGCTGTATTGCTTCTTGACCAGTCCGATCGATTTGGAATATTGCTTGTTCTGGACACTATCGTCAATGATCAGGAAAGACTCCGGTGTGTTTTTGATCAGGCCGCTGACTAAATCCCAAACCTACCGTGCCGTGATCCGGTTGCGTTTCAGGAAGTTGCTGACCACGTCATGGCTGACATTTTCCAAATGTTCGGACAAGTTGTAACAGGTGTAATTGATCGGCGCTCTGATCAGGTATTCTATGTATTTTTTCTTCGTTATCATGCCAGATAACATACACTACTTTTTTCAGGGTAGCGAAAGTCCTAGCTCAGAGATTTACTTGGCTTCCTGACGCCGCCGATTGCAATGTCGCTACCAGAATTTGGCAATTGCTTTTGGCATCCGCCAAGGGCAGCAACGGTGCTTTTCCGTTTAACACACAATCACTGAAATGCTCAATTTCCAGCCGGAAATGATTGCTGGCTAGAAGTCGCTCTTGTCCTTGCTTACCGTCTTCAGTCCACCATGAAATAACGGGGACATCACCGGGTAATTGCCAGACGGTATGGCAAGTAATCCCCCCTTGGGTACCGATAATTTCGTATTCGCACCGTCTGGCGCGTTCAAAGCTAAAATCGAAATGCGCGAATTTGCCTGCGCCAAAATCAATGACGCCGCTGGTGGTAATATCCGCGCCGCTTTCGACATAGCGAGATAGTGCCGTCACGGCAACAGGGGGCTGGTCAAAAAACAGCCGTGCTGAATGGACGGCATAACAACCAATATCCCATAATGCACCGCCGCCGTTTTCGATACTTTCCGTCAGACGATACCTTCGCGCTGGGCGCATCATGAAAGAATAGCTGGCGCGCACCGATCTGACTTCACCTATTAAGCCTGAATTAATCAGCTCCAGTACTCGCGCGTGTTGTGGATGAAATCGGTACATAAAACCTTCCATGACAATGACGTTGTGCTGGCGTGCGGCACTGGCGATAGCATCTATGTCATTGACATTTAGCGCCATAGGCTTTTCGCACAGAACATGCTTACCATGCTCTATAGCGCGTAGCGTCCATTCTGCGTGTTCATGATTGGCAAGTGGCAGGTACACGGCTTCAATACTATCGTCAGCCAGTAATTCATCGAGTTGATCGTAAGTGCGTACCTGTTGTTGTTCTGGTGCGTATTGCGCTAGCGTTTGTGCGGCTGCACCCATACGACGACTGGCAATAGCTACCAGTTGTGCATTTGATGCCTCGACAATCGCTGGCATGAGCCGCTCATTGATGCGTGCTGCGCCTAAAATACCCCAGCGCAGTTTGGCTTCATTACTCATTTAAGACTCTCCTGATGTTAGGCGCTATAGCAAGCGCAAAAAAAATCAACGTTGCTTACGTCGATACCAAATCACAAATCCGGTAATGATGAATATCAGTGGCATGACTATTAAAAAACCAAAACCAAGGATGGCAACAGCGGTTTGCGTTAATTGTAGTTTTTTATCAGTGGCGATTTTGGCAGGGATGTCGATAAAATGGTCGTCATGTATTAGCCAGTTAATGATTCTTAACCCCATATCAAGATTGCCTACGTTACCCAGATAGGTGTTTGATAGAAAATCGCCATCCCCGATAACGACAATACGTTGTGAGTCGCTGTTACCCATATCGCGGCTTAATGCAAAGCCGAAAGTTTGTTTGCTATGAGGATTGGCATCGATGCTTAACAAAGGATCGGCTCTGAAATTGCCGGTTTGTTGATAGTCAAGTGCAGCGGTGAGCGGATATAACGTAATAATCTGCAACCCCCGCGTGATGGCATGAGCCGGATAGTTATTGGCCAATACGAAACCGGTATTATCAATACCATACAGTCTGGCGCTATTGTCAACGATTGCGCCAAGCAAGGGGCGTATGCCGAATTGCTGCATGATGACGTTTAGATGGGGATTATCAGGATCGGTTAGCAGCAGTAGATTGCCGCCGCGCTGGATATACTGACGGATAATTTCAACTTCGCCCGTTAATAAAGGCACCGCAGGGCTGGCGATGATCAGTAATTTTGAATTATCAGGAATAGATGGCAAGGTTGCTAAATTGACAGTTAAGGCTTTGATGTTACGTGCAGCTAATGCTTTGCCAAACTCGCCTAAATCAAAATTAGCGATGCCGTTTGGTGCGCGTTCGCCATGTCCGCTTAGAAAGCTTATCCAGCGTTGATTGGCATTAGCAAGATGCAGCAGGGCATTGCTTAAGGTTGATTCATCAACAAATTTTAGTTTTTCTGTATGTCCTTGATAATCGACAAGGACAGCACCCTCAGCACCCAGATCCAGTTCACGCGATTTTTCAGGTTGGTCGTCAGGATCGATAAATTGCAGCATAACATCCGATTTATGACGCCGATAGCGATCGACCAATTGGGTGATTTGCAGCCGTATCGGCTGACCTCTTTTTATATAACCCGTGATACTGACCTTGGCTGGCAGCGACAGCAACAGCTTTTGTGTGGTTATTGATAGCGTATTACTGGCGTTGCCGGTGATGTCTTTTTGAAATGGGTAGCGCGTGCTTAACCAGGCGAGTATGCCAATGGCACACAATAGCGCCAGCGTAATCAATCCGCGTTTTAAAATCTGTAGCTTATGCGCTGAAAATATCATTTGAATCGCCGATGATTATCTAGGCTGTGGATGCTAAGCAATAAAAAACCGCAGATAAACAATAGAAAATACCCCACATCGACGGTGCTGATGAGACCACTTTGCAAATTCTGAAAATGTCTCAGAAGAGACAAATATTCAAATAATTCACTGCGCTGGTCTTTGATGCCTGTTGTCCAGTCTAAAATCCAAAGCAATAAAAGAAGACCAAAGCTACCCATTGCGGCAATAACGGGATGCAGGGCTATCGATGACAAATACAAACCCGCTGCTGCAAATGCTGCGACGAGCAGCGATAGTGCCAAGCTATTGGCTAGGAATTTGCCAACGTCCAATTCACCACCCATCAGCAAGGATAGCGGCATGAGGCTAACCAGCGCGACAATCAACAGCAATAGTCCTAATACGCCAAGATATTTGCCAATGATAATGTCAGCGCTGGATACCGGCGCCGATAGCAACAATGCCAGTGTTTTGTTGCGCCGTTCCCCGCAGATTAACTGCATCGTCAGCAGTGGCGTAACTAACAACAGAATAATCCCCGCATTGCCAAACAACGGCGGCACGATAATGTCTGTAAGTCCCGGACCGTTTTCAATAATTGCGAGCTTGGGTTGCAGCATCGTAAAGGTTTCAACCTGAGTTAAAAACACATAGGCAAAAATCAACTGTAATATCGCTAAAATCGTCCACGCCAACGGGGATAGAAATAGGGTTTTGAATTCGCGCGAGGCGATGACGAGACACTTCATGATTCATTGTCTCGAATTAGGGAGATAAAAACAGCTTCCATTGATTTTTTCACCGGCGCCAGTTCTTGTAATTCCCAGCCTGCTGCAATAATCGTTTCAGTTAGGCGCTGTGTGGGATTATTGGCGACGCTATAGTGGATTCTAATGCAGTTTTCGGAAATCTTTTCGATGCTATTAACGCCGGCAAGCGCAGATAACTGGCTGATATTCGGCGCAAGTCGAGTGGTAATCTGCACGATGCCGGTATCCATCATCAGCTTAAGTGCGACGATAGTTTCGTTTAAGATCAATTGTCCCTGATGAATGATTTGTACATGAGAACAGGATTCCTGCACTTCACTCAAGCGGTGTGTCGATAGAATAACGCCATGATCACGCCCCAGCTCTCGGATTAAAGCGCGAATTTCGCTGATTTGTAGCGGGTCAAGGCCGACGGTAGGTTCATCAAGTACGATGACCTCGGGATAATGCAAAATAGCCTGGGCGATACCTACACGTTGTTGAAAGCCTTTCGATAAATTGGCAATGAGTCGTTTTGAAACCGCAGTCAGGCCGCAGCGTTCTTGGGCTTGCTTAACGGCGTGATGAGTGTCTTTTTTGGTGACACCATGCAGCTGAGCGCTGTAAGTCAGAAATTCATCCACGGTTAATTCCCGATATAGCGGCGGGGTATCAGGTAAATAACCCAAATATCGTTTGGCCGTTACCGGTTGAGCTAATAAATCAATACCGTTGATTTTAATTTGTCCGGCGCTGGGGGCAAGCACACCGCAGAGCATTTGCATGGTTGTGGTTTTGCCAGCGCCGTTCGGACCTAAAAAACCTAGCACTTCGCCACGGGTTAAGGTAAAGCTGACATCGTTGACGGCACAATGTTTGCCGTAATAACGATAAAGATGTTCCGCTTGCAGCAGCATTCGTTTAAACCTGCTTTAACAAGAGCTGTAATTCGGCCTGAATTTTTTTCCGGTAAAGTAAAAATTTCCAACGCTTGCCACCGCATTGTCGCCATAACATGGCTGAACGT
This sequence comes from Methylococcaceae bacterium, assembly GCA_947504985.1. GTDB lineage: Bacteria > Pseudomonadota > Gammaproteobacteria > Methylococcales > Methylomonadaceae > Methylovulum. Next base: position 5,479 of record CANNKH010000077.1, read on the forward strand.
ATACCTGCCAGTAAACAGGCGCGTATTTTATTGGCGGTATCAGGTCTTGATAAAAAATCAGAGTCACCATTTACCATAATGCGTGGTTGTAAGGTGCTTAGGGTATTGGAATAAATATCTCCCAGATTGGCCAGTACATTTTCATGCAGTAAGCCAAAATGTTCGCTTTGCGCCTGCGCTTTAGCGATGCCAATTTGTATGATCTTGAGTAAATCCTTGCGGTCGGATAATTGGTTTTCCAGAAAGACCAGTGAAGCGCAATAGCGCGCCTGTTCGGGATAGGTGATTTTATAACCCGTCATTTGTGAATTAAGTTGTTCAAGCCCCAGTTTTATTCCGGCTAAATCACCGTAAACATCAATCACACTGTCAGTATCGATTTTTAATACACTGCCAATGCTGGTTTCCAGCGCGGCGTTATCCGCTGTTCCCGTTGTCGCAAGTTGATGCACCAAAGCGGCAGACTGGGCAATTCCGGCGAGCGCAATGGTTTGGTTAGTGATAGTATTTAATTGCATAAGTTATGGCGAGGGTTGGGGTGGATTGTTATCGTATCAAGAATAACGGTCTTCGTTAAATTGAAAACTAATTTAAAACTATTATCAGGATAATGTCATGATTGAGTCTGTAGTATTAACGGTTACCGGTATGAAATGTGGTGGTTGTGAGACGAATGTTATTGGTGTATTAACCGCCATTGAAGGTATATCGCAGGTTAACGCATCAAGCAAGCAAAACACGGTTAGCGTCGAATTTGATACTGAAAAAACCGACCTGGATGTGATTAAGAAGGCTATTGATGGTGCAGGTTTTACAGTAGAGATTGATTAATCGAGTAAGGTTTTTTAATTGGGGCAGGTTATGAACACAGAAGAAAATTCCGAAGCGTTACGTCTATCTATTTTGGGGATGCGTTGTGCGGGTTGTATAAGCGCGGTTGAAGGCGCATTGGCAGCAGTCGATGGCGTTGCTTCGGTTAGCGTCAATTTTGCCGACCATTCGGCAATGGTAGTGGGTAATGCCGATCCAGAAGTCTTAAAACAGGCGATTAAAGCGGCTGGTTTTGATGCGGCGATTATGGAAGGTTTGGAAGACCCTGCCGCGCAGGAAGCTCAAGAAGAGCAACACTATCGCCAGTTAATGAAAAAAGCGGCGGTGGCCGGCGCGTTCGGGTTATGGCTAATGGCGTTTGAACATCTGGGATGGTTACCTGACATCGGTTCAAGTGCTGGACAATGGCTATGGCCGATTATTGCCCTGGTCACTTTGGGCATCCTATGGTATTCAGGCTCGCATTTCTATCGCGGTGCCGTTAAATCATTACTGCTGAAACAAGCCAATATGGATACCCTGATTGCTTTAGGAACCGGTTCAGCCTGGCTGTATTCTTGTATTGTCATTGATAATTACGCCGTCTTGCCGCCCCAGGCGACCCATGCCTATTTTGAAGCCGCCGTCATCATTCTAGCCTTTATCAATCTGGGTACAGGTCTTGAAACGATGGCGAGAGGAAAAACCTCCAGCGCAATACGCCAGTTAATTGGTTTGCAGCCGCGCACAGCTCGTGTGGTCAGAAACGGCGAGGAAATCGACATCCCGATTGAACAAGTGGGTTTAGGTGAAACGCTACGGGTTAGGCCGGGTGAAAAAATCCCCGTTGATGGCACTTTACTGGAAGGTCATTCCTTAGTTGATGAATCGATGCTAACCGGCGAAGCATTGCCGGTAGAAAAAGCCGTTGGTGCACAAGTGGTTGCTGGCACGATGAATCAATCCGGCAGTTTTCTGTTTACCGCAACGCGTATTGGTCGCGATACCGCATTAGCCCAAATCATTAAAAGCGTCCGGCAAGCACAAAGCAGCAAGCCCGACATTGCCCGTCTTGCCGATAAAATCTCTGCTGTATTTGTACCTGCCGTCGTTGCTGTTTCAGCATTAACTTTTTTGATCTGGTACACCTTCGGCCCCGATCCGTCGGTAGGTTATGCGTTTGTCACGTCAATGACAGTTTTGGTTATCGCTTGCCCTTGTGCATTAGGTTTGGCAACCCCTATTTCAGTCATGGTAGCCGTGGGTCGAGCCGCACAATCCGGCATATTGATACGCAATGGTGATGCACTACAAACCGCCGGAAAAATAACCTGTTTGATTCTCGATAAAACGGGTACTGTCACTGAAGGCAAACCGGTAGTCACCAGCATTGAAGCCATCAACGATAGGGATGAAAACAGTATTCTGCAACTGGCAGCTAGCATCGAATCAGGCTCAGAACATCCGTTAGCAGCGAGTATTCTGGCAGCGGCAGAAAAAAAGCAAATCAAGCTGGAAAAAATGATGCAGTTTGAAGCCATTGCCGGATTCGGCGTTAGTGCGATGTATAACGACCAGCGCATATTGTTTGGCAACCAAGCCTTGATGGATCTCAAAAAAATAGAAATTACCCACTATAACCAGCGCTTGGAAAATTTATCTGCATTAGGACAAACACCGATGCTGCTTGCTGTGGACAATACGGTTGTGGGTATTATTGCCGTAGCCGATCCAATAAAAACAGATTCCCTCGCCGCTGTTGAGCAACTTAAAGGACTGGGCATACGCGTTATCATGGTGACCGGCGATAACCCAATCACCGCCCATGCGATAGCAAAACAAGCAGGCATTACTGAAGTCAATGCCCAAGTATTGCCGCAGGACAAAGCCCAAGTAGTTAAAGCGTTGCAACAGCAAGGTGAGATTGTCGGCATGGTTGGCGACGGTATCAATGATGCGCCGGCTTTGGCACAGGCTGATGTTGGTTTAGCGATAGGGACAGGTACGGATATCGCGATAGAAAGCGCCGATGTGGTTATCCTGCAAGGTTCATTGCTAAAAGTTCCAGAAGTGATTAGCTTATCGAAAGCCACAGTGACCAATATCAAACAAAACCTGATAGGTGCCTTTTTTTACAACACCATCAGTATTCCAGTGGCGGCAGGTTTGCTTTATCCCTTGTTCGGCGTGTTATTAAATCCGATGATAGCAGGGGCAGCGATGGCAATGTCTTCATTGACAGTGGTGACCAATGCTAATCGGTTACGCTGGATGAAGTGGTAGAGATGAAGCAGTCGTTAAGGAATGAGCCTGACACAGTTCGGCAATAGGATGACTGCCAGTCCTTTGAGGACTGGCAGTCATGGCTTTGTACCGTCATCGCAACTGATCCAATGGACTCAACACCCCTTTACCGCCCTTGTTGAGTACATGCGTATAAATCATCGTGGTACTCACATCAGAATGCCCTAGCAACTCCTGCACCGTGCGAATATCATAACCGCCTTCCAACAAATGCGTGGCAAAGGAATGTCGAAAAGTATGCGGCGTAGCGGCTTTGGTCAAATCCGCATCACGCACCGCCTGCTTAACCGCCCTCTGTATTGCCTGTTCCTGGATATGATGGCGACGCACTACGTCAGTGCGTGGATCGATTGATAATTTAGCGGCTGGAAACACATATTGCCATCCCCATTCTTTAGCGCCATTGGGATATTTACGGTCTAACGCATTAGGCATATACACCGCACCATAACCCTGTGCTAAATCGCCCTCATGCAGTTCGCGCACCTTAACCAAATGCGCCTGCAAAGCGGCTACCAACGACACCGGCAACATCGTCACCCGATCTTTAAAGCCCTTGCCGTTACGAATTAAAATCTCTGTCCGCTTGAAATCAATATCCTGAACCCGCAAACGCAAACATTCCATAATCCGCATCCCCGTCCCGTACAACAAGCTGGCAACCAACCAATGCGTCCCCGTCAACCGAGACAAAATTGCCTGAATTTCATCGCGATTTAACACCACCGGCAAACGTTTAGGTGTCTTGGCGTGTTCCACGTTGTCTAGCCACGGCAATTCCATCGCCAAAACTTCCCTATACAGAAACAACAATGCACATTTCGCCTGATTTTGCGTAGCCGCCGCCACTCGTCCCTGTACAGCCAGATGCGTTAAAAACTGCTCCACTTCGGCCGCCCCCATATCGCGCGGATGTTGCTTGCCAAAATGCAGGATGAAGCGTCTAATCCAGTCCGTATAAGCCTGTTCAGTACGGATGCTGTAATGCTTCAAGCGGATTTTTGCCCTGACTTGATCGAGCAGCTTAGGGGGTTGATTTGGTAAATTTTCTGATGGGTGTTGCATTAATTTTAGGATATGCTAAATTTCGCCATGTAAATGAATTTAAAATTATTTTACATTTTTATTAATATTTAGACAAACCTTTGACGTAATGTTTTACGTCCATTAGGCTGTCTAATTTACGTTAGGCCGTACCATGGATTCATTGAATAGTCAGAAGGCAGATGATATGAGTGAAAGTTCGGATATCTTCCGTACCATTTTTGAAAAAATGAGCGATTCCATACTGTTGCTCAAGGACGGTCGCTTCATAGAATGCAATGCGGCGACCTTGAAGTTGCTCGCCTATCCGGCAAAGGCAGAGTTTCTTAATCAAAGCCCCGCTGACATATCTCCTGCCTTTCAGCCAGACGGACAGCCTTCTGCCGAGAAGGCTGCGCACATGATCGACATAGCCTTGCGGGAGGGGTTTCACCGCTTTGAATGGAGCCACTTACGATCCGATGGTTCTATCGTTCCGGTTGAAGTTATGCTCACTCCTATTATATTGAACGGTGAAGTGCTTCTGCATACCCTTTGGCGGGATATTACCGATCGCATCAGGGCGTATGAAGAATTGCGCCGGTCCGAAACCAAGCTTCGTACCCTGTATGATTCCACGAGCGATGCCGTGATGTTGCTGAACAAAAAAGGCTTCTTTGATTGCAACAAATCGACATTGAAAATCTTCGGGTGTGCCACCCAAGAAGAATTCTGCGCGATGCATCCAGCCGATTTATCACCGCCCAACCAGCCTTGCGGTACAGACTCGATGGAACTGGCCAACCAGCACATCGCAACAGCGACAGATAAAGGCAGTCATCATTTTGAATGGGTTCATAAGCGTGCAGATACCGGCAACAGCTTCCCCGCCGAAGTGTTGCTCAGCGCCATGCACTTGGACGGTGAGCTGGTTCTGCAGGCGGTTGTACGCGACATCACCGAGCGCAAGGAAGCTGAGGAAGAAATTCGACGCATGGCTTTTTATGACCCCTTGACCCATCTGCCCAATCGCCGCCTGCTCGTTGACCGCTTGGAACATGCCATGGCTTTTGCGCAGCGAACTGGTCGCTATGGCGCCCTGATGTTCCTTGATTTAGACAATTTCAAATCCATTAATGACACGCATGGGCACGATATGGGCGATTTACTGCTGATTGAAGCCGCAACGCGGCTGAATAACTGCGTCCGCGAGATTGATGCCGTGGCCCGCTTTGGCGGGGACGAGTTTGTCGTGGTGCTCAATGATCTGGGTGCAGATAAAACCAAGGCCACCGCGTTCGCACACACCGTCGCAGAAAAAATTCGCTCCACCTTATCTGCACCCTATGTACTAACGCTCAATTCTTCCGGGAAAACAGGCGGCACGGTTGAGCATCGCTGCGCAGCCAGTATCGGTGCAATAGTGTTCGCAAACTCCAAAGCGAGTTCAGACGACATTCTCAAGCGCGCTGACGCTGCAATGTATCAAGCCAAAGAGAGTGGGCGTAATGCGATCCAGTTCCATGATTAAAATAACTTAGGGCAGTGCAAAGTTAAAAGCCTAACCTCACATTCGAGAGGGACAGGCCAGAGGCGGCCAGCCCCTCAATTTAACGTTACCGTGAAAGCCCCCTGCACAATAGCCAAGCGCAATCCTACCGCTTTATGCGGCATAATAAAATCAATAAGTTAGAATCAGGCTAAGGCAGGTTTTGCAGTTGGCAACTTGCCGATTTTTTTAAGC
>CANNKH010000078.1 GCA_947504985.1 Methylococcaceae bacterium
CTGCTGTTTAAAGCCGCATAAATAACCATCCCCTACATAACGGCAGGTCTGAAAACGGCCTGCCCAATTGGAGTTAAGACCATGCACGACAGACGTATTTACAACATCGTCACGTCAAAATCAGACCCAAATCATCCAGACAAAAAATACTGGAGCCAACACGGCATCCTGATGATGGGCATTGATGATAGTGGCGAACAACGCATCACCATCAAAATCAATTCATTGCCCATCGGCGAGTTTAGCGGCTGGTTCAGCGTTTATCCCAAAGAAGAGAAAAACAACCGTGCCAATTCGGATGAATATGACAACAACGTCCCCTTTTGACCAACGAGGAAATCCCATGAAACTGTATGAAATCTCAAGCCAATACCGGCAAGCCTTAAATGTCTTTGAAGAAATAGACCTGTCCGACTTAAACGAAGAACAGCAACACCAACTCATCACTGACACCCTAGAACCCATAGAAGATGACTTCAAGACCAAAGCCCTGTCCATTGGCAGTTACATCGCCAACCTTGATTTAGAGGCAGAAGCCTTGAAAACGATGGAAAAACGTATTGAACAACGCCGGAAAGCCAATGAACGCAAAGTGAATTGGCTGAAAGATTACCTGCACAATGAAATGAAAGCGATGAATTTGTTAGCCATCAAGGACAACCAAATCAGCCTGAATGTCAGGAAGAACCCAGGTCGGGTAGTCATCGAAAATGAAACCCTGTTGCCTGACAATTACAAAGAAACCCAGACCACCACCCTGATCCGCAAAAGCCTGATTGCTGATGCCATCAAGGCTGGTAATAACGTACCCGGAGCTGCCCTACATAATGGCACCCGTTTGGACATACGGTAATGCCATGATGCAGACGATACTTATGTTAGCCGGACTTATCCAGGCCACTGTCCTATTAGGATTTTGGGGAGCTGCATTAGCACTACTCATCTGTGGTGTATTGCTGATATTCAAGTTCATCAGCCCATTACTCCTAAAGTTCCTGTTCTGACTTATGTCCAGAATCCAACAAGATTGGCTATTGCCATTGATTGAACAGGATGATGAGTTTAGAGAACAGTTCTATGACGACAACAACTCATTAGAGCCTAATTACAATCCCTTACCAACAACAATCCATTTTGGAGAAATAACCATGAAGAAGATTTATCAATTCGATTGCACTAACGGAATATCAATCACCATTGACCAATTCCAATTAGACCCAAACCAAGTCATCATCAAAGTGCATAACAATGATAATGTCCTGCTGTTACAGTTTGACAGGGATGAGTTCCATGATTTATGTGGGATGCGTTACAGCATTGATTACCCTGTTGTAACGGCGAAACCCGACTTGTCATTGGTGGCCTGAAATGGTTGCCATGACAGTCCCTAACCCCTGTTTCACATTGGGCCATATCATCGCCACTCCAGGCGCATTGGATGCCCTGAATGAACTCAATTATCCACCTTTAGCCCTTATAAACCGCCATCGACGCGGCGATTGGGGCGACCTGGATGATGAAGATGTGCAAGCCAATAATGAAGCATTGATGGATGGCTCTCGGCTGTTATCCGCTTATGTGATCCAGAATGTGAAGTTTTGGATCATCACCGAAGCGATGGATGACAATGGCGATCGTGCTGCCACAACAATCCTCCTGCCCAGCGAATATTAAGCTGGAGCATCACTTGGGCATTTTGCCCACAGTGGAACTTTACCGTTCCACTTTTTTTGGTAGGTAAATTTCAAGGCAAAGTTTAAACTTGTCCGACTTTGCATCATGGACACTTCTTTCAGAAATCCAGGATGTGAATCCAGTAACCACAACAAAGCAACAGTTGATTTATGGGCATGGGTTACGTTGCGTTCGTACCCTGAAAACGCATTAGTCCAGCAGCCTAGCTTGTTGGCTTTCGCTTGCTTTAAGCCAATTTTTTGCTGACCCAACGGATAAATGCCTTTTGACAACCAATGCCTGCATATCGACTAAGTTGTAGTGCGCCGTGTTTTTTTATTAGCAAAATTAATGTATCCCATTATTTTTATTAAGAAAAACTGATGAATATTTGTCAAGAAAAGTGAATAAAAGCCTAAAAAACCAGATAACTGTCCATCATAAGACTAAAATTAGAACTGATTTTTTTCGCTTGGTTAATGCCAATCCAGCCAGACCAATCAAGCCACGGTTGGTTTGGCTGGGTTGTAACAAAACGAACTACAAAGCAACATACTTTTTTAACTTATCGGATTAAAGGACAAATAATGACGCAATCACAACATCACAACACCCTCGACGAAGCACGCGAACTAATTACATCCATTCAAGGCAAATTGAATCAAATCTACGCCGTTGCACCGACGTTAAATGGAAATAATACGATTAATGAGTCATTAATTCATTGTGCGACAGATTTCCAGCAAGCGGCTGAGAAATTAGCCCATCCCGCCTTACGCATTGCCACTATTGGTACAACATCGGCAGGAAAATCGACTTTGGTAAATGGATTAATTGGACGGCAAATTGCACCAATGGATGCGGGCGAAATGTCTGCTGGTGTATTGCATTTAGTTCACAGTAACAAACGTCATTTAAAAATCGACGCAGTTAAAGGTTTGTGGGATGGAATTGATGCCGCATATAAAGAAGATTCTGCTATTTACGAACATGTCAGAGAAAATATTTTTAAGGTTTATCATGAAGCGAAAAAAACTAAGACTATTCAAATACCTGAAATTCGAATTGAAGGTGAATTGTTGCCAGCCGCATGGACAGAGTTATTAGCATTACCTTCTGGGGTAAATGTTGAAATTTATGATCTTCCGGGTTTGAACAATATTAATGATAAGGAAAATATCAAAGTAATACAGAATTATTTAAAACACTGTTTTTCTCTGGTTGTAATGAATTATTTGCACACAGATTCTGCAAGCCGTAAAGAATTATTTAAAGAAGTTAAAAAAATTGTAGATGCACTAGGCGGAAAAACAGATGCGATGATTTTTGTTTTAAACGCGGTTGATGCTCGTAGTGAAACAGATAATCCGTTAGAAGATCGTATAAAAGAGTTTGCTAACGCGATACAACAAGAACTAAAACTAAAGGCAATACCTAATATAATTCCAGTAACCGCACGGGCATTATTTTATGCTCAATGCGCTTGGGGATGGAGCAATCCCATAAGTGGTGAATCGGAAATGGACAAATATTTTCAAACAATACAGTTGAAAGGATTTCGTAAGGATTGTGCCTCTTTCATAGAAGAAAATGAGACTGATGAAATAGAAAGCTGGCTACAAACTGTGAAGAAAGCACTAAAAGAAAACGATAAGTGCCTTCCTGCCGAGTTGTTATCAGAAGAAAACTTGAAAGTGTGGATTGAATGGACATGGCAGCACAGCGGAGGATTAAATTTATGGGGAGAATTGAGAAAACGTGTTGATGAACGTTTTGCAGAAATAGTCATAGCACCAACATTGATTCAGCCATTAGCCAGTTTAGAAACATTGTTATCGAAATTAGATGACTACAGCAGAACTCAGCGTATTACTGACAAAGTTGATGTCGAAAAAAAGAAAGCAGAACTTCAACAAAAATTTGAGGAGTTACAATTTTTTTTGGAACAGGAAAGCCTAAAGTTCGAGGAACAAATAAGACTAACCGTCGAAAAAATGACCGACGACACAATAAGAACAGATCCAGAAAAAAGAGACATCGTTATTAAAGAATTATTCGGTGCAACCGCAGATGATACAAGACTTATTGCAGCAGAAGAGGCGCTTCGGAATATTGTGCGTGACATTAAAAATGACTTGATTTTCAATATGATTGAACCCGTTCATGATTTTTATACCAACGAAAACACATCTAAAACATTGACAGAAGAATTAAATAAAATTTTAACACCAGAGCTTAGTGATTCAATAGTGGCAGCAGCAGAACGTTATGGAAAGCGAGCCATGTTTGGTAAAGCAGTCAAAGAAGGCATTGATAAAAAGGCTCTTAAAAGCAATGAATCAGATATTAATGAAATTAAGTCAATAGAAAATGCTGCGCATATTTTATTCAGAGAAATGCGAGCGGGATTATCGGAGCGCGCTTCTTATCTATTACAAACTCGTGATTATGTGATGGAGGAATCGCTCAAAGTGTTGTTGGAACGCGGCATCGTTGCAACTGAGAAGCGCATTAGAGCAGAACTGCCAGAAGCGGCTGAAACACTGTTATTAATCTATAGACAGCGGGTTGCGAATGTCGATTTAGGCTCATTACCTGATGACGTTTTTGCATTAGGTAAAGTGGAGGTTGAAGATGCTGTAGAAGAAAAGACAACGACAATAGATAAAAAAGTGATAGAAAATGAGTATTATGAAGAAGGCAGTTGCTTCAAATCAAAACACACTATACAAGTAGAGCGTATTAAAAAAGTAGATGTCGTTGAAAATGTGGAAGTCGTCAGACTCAGCTTGCCTAATGTCGAAGGTATGACATTAATATGGCAAGATGGCATTGAAAAAGCTGAAACCGCATTGTGGCGTGCCGTTGGAGAATGGTTTTCTCAATCTGCCAAGACGCAAAATCGATTATTTCAAGAAGCACTCAAAGACGCGCAAGCGCATTTGTTAGATTTATTTGTTCAAAGGCTAGAGCAAAGCGAAGCTGAGTATCAGATTAAACTCGCTGAACTTGAATATTTGGATAGGTTTTGTTCAAGTATCGTATTGGATAATGCTGCTTTGAAAAATGCGGCTAATATGAAGGGGGATATAAAATGAATTTAGATATAGCTAAAATAGCATATTCTGTAATTATGAATGAAGGTGAGAAAAATTTAAATGAAAAATTTAAAATTATTCTTGACGATGATCCTAAATGGGAACGCATTCTAAATGCCCTGAAAAATACAGTTCTTAAAATTAAAAACATTGATTCTTTTACTGATGAAATAAAACCTCTATTAAAGGCAAATGAGGAAGACATTGATTATGATGATATAAAAAATAAGATTATTTATTTAATTAACCAAGCCAGTTTAGTAAAAATAATAGATAAAATTAACTCTAACCTTGTACCAGTTGATATTCTTACTGGTTCAAATGGGGAAAAGAAACTAACCTTTCAAATGGAACCAATGGTGACTCGTGTTAGATTTGAATACGTTAAACGTGAAAATATTGGATGGCTAATCATCTTAGTTACCTATATCCAATCAAAGTATGGTATGCAGTCTAACGAAAAATTTTCTGAAACTTTTCTAACTCTTACAAAAGGATTATTGAAACAAAAACCTTCAAATATTCTTCCATCAAATCAAACCATCGAAAAACAAAGCTCAGTTACAAGAAAAATAACTGCCAGTGAAGACCCTACAGTACCACAAAAAAAATCCTTAGTGCTAGTTTTTGGGCAAAGCTATTTTGCTTCTGTAGACAATATGAACGAAAAAACAAATATCGATAATGACGACTTTCATTGGTTGATAAAGGGGGTTGAGTGGTATTGGTTTGGTAGTGATTTTGAAGAGCTTCCTAGTGATCCAAACGGTAATGTTTGTCTATTGAAGATAGATGTAAAATCGAGTGAACAGGAAATATCTGGAAAAATACAACTTAAAAATTTATTGAAACAAATGACAGAACAAAAAATACCTCTTCTGCAAATTAAATCAAAACCTGGTGAGCGCTATCAATTAGCCAGTTTTAAAGATAAAGGCTTCCGTCAATAATCAAATATAGGCAATTGAAAATGAGTAACTGGCAACAAACCTGCGAACAACAACGCAATCGTTTAGAAAAAACCGAAGTATTGGCAGACAAACTGCTGACATTATGCAGCAAAGCGCAAGCACATTTAACGCCTGAGATTATGCAAATCATTCGTACCGAACGCCCAAGATTGGAACGCCAATTGGAACGTTTACGGGCTAATCGTTTTGAAGTCGCGGTCATTGGCCTAGAAAAAGCGGGCAAAAGTGCCTTGCTTAATGCGTGGTTGGGGCAGGAAATTTTACCATCGGCAAGAGAACGTTGCACTTTCACCAGCACTGAAATCTGGTCAGCAAAAACTGAACTAGACCAATTGGTATCAATTCAGTATTACAGTCGTGATGAAATTTTGACTTTGCAAGAACAACGTAAAGCAGCTTTGAATAGTAGCTCAATTGGTGACAAAGAAAGAAAAGATATACAAGAGGATATTAACGATACTGAAAAAAATTTAAATGCTATTTTTGAATTTGCAAAACAAAGAGAGGGTTATAAACAAAGTTTTTTAGATATTAGCGAAGTTTATGAAGTGCTCCAATCAGCGATTTTTAAAAATCGGGCTCAAGCATTGGCAATTAAATCTCTTCAAATTAAGACAGAAAAATTGCGGAATGATAAAGATATTATTTTTCATGATGTTCCAGGATTTAATTCGGGAGTTTTAATGCACGCAGAACAAGCAATTTCACGTTTGAAAATTTGTGACGCGATTATTTACGCCAAAGAAATGAAGCAGCCTTCAATTACTGGCCCAGAAAGGGAAATGTTACTTATTGCAGACGCTGAAGAAACTGGCTTGAAAGTCTCAGATAAAATTTTTGTTGTACTTACTCAAGCTGACGGGCTAGATGATCAAATTGATTTCCAAGAAACCTTAACAAAACATAAAGACTTTTGGCCTGATGTACCAGAGTGTCGGCTATTACCTGTTTGTGCAAGATCACATTTAGTGGAGTTTGGTATTCCCTCTGATGATACTTTGCGCCGTTCTAAAAATGCGGATGATAAAACTAAACTCCAAAAACTAGGAATTAGCGATGGTATCAATGAGTTAAAAAATGCAGTTAATTTTTACATTGACAATGAAAGGTCGGCTGTGTTGGTTAAGCGATGTGATTTTTGGGTTGATAAAATAAAAAAACAAGCGTTGCAAGTTTTAGAAATTTTAGAGCCAATTTATAATCAAGCTATTGATAATAATACAGATGAAGATGATTTGTTTGGTGAAGACTTTGGTAAATGGTGGGGTAGTGAATGGGCAAGAATTAGACAAGATTTTATAACTTGGGGCGTTGCTAACATTGATGGTCGTTCGGATACTGATGGCTATGGAAAAGAACATACGAAATTAACTGAATTGCGAAAAGCTTACAATGATGGGGTAAATGCCTTGTTTGCTAATTTGAAAGAGGCAAAAATAGAAAACATGAGACTGACTTACACGGAAGGAGGAACAAAATTAGTCCCTGTTCCGGCTCATGGAAACAAGGCAATTCGAGAAAAGTTGTACTCAGAAATTCAACGCATTTTACAAACAGAGTTACCTAATCAATTAACGGGATCGCTAAAAGCAATTACTGACGAAATAGTCAGTAAAGCCAAACAAAGTTTGTATGACATTGATGATGTTGAAAGAATTTTACTTGATAGCCCTGCGATCGTTGAGCAACAAATTCGTCATGGATTTAAGACATTGTTCTTGCGCTTTGGACGAGTTGCGGCTGATGTTTTCATTGCGCTGCCTTTGCATGAGCGCCCACGATTGTTAGAAGAGTATGAAGCCGAAATACTCACACTGGAAGCTTTCTATGAAGGTAACGACAAAAAAACTAAAGGTAATTTGGCTGATTATTTACGCGCTGGTTTGTGGGTAGTTAAAGCGGCAAGTGCCATTGGTGTTGTACCGCCTATTGTCGGCAAAGGTATCAAGGCAACTGAAAAACTAGGTAGTATTGCGGAAATGATTAATACGCCCAAAAATTCGGGCCCTGTTTTTGATCCATTTCTAAAATCTCCACATCCGGCAGATGGTGATGAAACATACCATGAGCCTAAAGATTTTGAAGGCGTTGTTGAGGAAATTGAAGGTGATTTGGTTGCATTGCAAGACTATCTACAAAATAGTGTATTTCGTGCTGCCGGTTTTATCACTTACTCCAAGCAGGAATTACAGCAAATTCGTGATCGTTTTATCGAGTTGGAAGAAAAAGAACGCCGCTGGGATGCAATAGTTCGACGTGAAGCCAAACGCCAAAATTCTAATGTTCCTTTTAAAATTCATAATCGTATTGAAGACTTTAGGTTGCGAAGAGAGATTGCGTTAGAAATACAAGAAATGCTCGCCTATTTAAGCCATGAAATTTATTGATCAGATATCATTATGAATATCCTCAACAACTGGACATGGAAAGGCTTGGGCGACGCGCTGTTTAGCCCAAAAGCAAACGGCCTGGAAGCCAAAATCAACGAAGTGAAACAACGCTTACCCCTGCCTGTTTTTTGGTTGCTGGGTAAAACGCAGGCGGGCAAGACCTCGCTGATCCGCGCACTGACGAATAGTGATGCGGCAATCATTGGCAATGGCTTTCAGGCGTGTACCAAACGGTCGCAATTTTATGATTTCCCATCAGCCAGCCATCCGATCTTGCGTTTTCTCGATACGCGCGGTTTGGGTGAAACAGCCTATAATCCTGATGAAGATTTGGCGTGGTGTGCTAATCAAGCCCATTTGTTAATCGTGGTGCTTCGGGCTACCGACATGAACCAAGCCGAGGTGCTGGATACCGTCAAAACCATTCATGCCAAACATTCTGGCTGGCCTATTATCGTGGTGCAAACCGCTTTACATGACGGCTATCCATCCACGGGTAGCCCGCATATCCAACCCTATCCCTATCAACAAACACCCATTCCATCCTCTGTACCGCATGGTCTGACGCAGGTTTTGCTGCATCAGCGCGATTGGTTTAAAGGTATTCCGGTGCATTTTGTGCCGGTTGATTTTACCTTGCCTGAAGATGGGTTTGAGCCTGTCAATTACGGGCTGGAAGCCTTATGGGATACCATTGAAAGCGTGTTGCCTATTGGGGTGATCGGTCTGTTGCGCGGCTCTGATCTGTATAAGGAATGGCAGGATTTTTATGCCGGACAAGCGCATCCGCATTGTGTCGGTTACGCGCTGCTGAATTTAGGATTGGGCGCAGTGCCGGTAGCGGGCGTGGCTTTGGCTTTAGCGGTACAAGCTAAGTTATTCCATAGTATTGCGTCCATTTACGAACTGGAGCTAACCCCTAGGCGGTATGCTGAATTTACCACGCTGATGGGTGCGGGTGTGATCGTTGGCCTGTTAGGGCGAGAATTGCTGGGCTTGGTGCCGGTATATGGCTGGGCGGTAGCGGGTGTTTATTCGGGGGCAATGACCTATGCCTTGGGTAAGGCGTTTTGTGTGTATCTGCATGGCGTTAAAAAAGGGGCATTGCCTGATCATGCCTTGCTGAAACAAGCGTATAACGAGGCGTTTGGTCATGCACGGCAGTTCTTAAGACAAAAGGAGCGTAATTGATGCTATTTTCACGTTTTGGGGTTGTTATCGGACTGGTGTTTTTGCTGCCTTGGCTGGCTTTAATTGGCTTGGGCGGTTACTGGCTCTGGCAACACGGCTGGCTTTATCATGCTGTGGGTATTTTGTCCGCTAATTTTGCGCTGGTTTATGCGTTGTTGCATTGGTGTAAAAAACCCAATGAGTCCTTAGTTTTTAATCCAATTGACATCCAGGCCAATCCGAATTGGCCGGATGATGCCAACGCTGCACGGGCCGAGCTTGAGCCGATTAACGCCCGTTGGCAAACAGAAACCGATGTGTTGACTAACCCTAGCAAAGCCTTGGCGTTGACGAATGAAGTGCTGACCAAAATTGCCCGGCACTTTCACCGTGATTCCCCATACCCTGTTTTGGAATTTCCGCTGCCGGATTTGCTTAAATTGGTGGCCTTGGTGTGCAATGATATTCAACATGAGGTGTTGGACAACATTCCTGGTAGCCATGCCTTTAAGGTCGGTGACTTTTTACGCGCCAAACAAGCGGTTGACACCTTGAACAAATTTAAGTCCCTTTTTAATGTCGGCAATTGGCTGTTCAACTGGCCTGGGGCGGCAATGGCTAAGGCACGAGGCATCTTATTCAGCAAGGGAGTCAATACGGTTGCCAATGAAATATCACAGCGTTTGATTCGGGCTTATATCGACAAGCTGGGCTACTACGCGATTGAATTGTACAGTGAGCAAATCAGCCTGGATGACAGCTTGCCAACTGAGCGTATTAGCCCTTACTCAGGAGAGGATATTGACAAGATTGCCGAACGCGGGCAACAGCAAGAACCCTTACGGCTGCTGGTGATTGGTCAGGTTAGCAGTGGTAAATCCAGCTTGATCAATGCGTTATTCGGCGAAATGAAGTGTGCGGAAGGGCCATTGCCGACCACTTCAGAAATCACACCTTACTTGCTCGAACGTGATGGCCTGCAACAAGCCATTGTGCTGGATACCGCCGGTTATGGTGGATTGACGCATCCTCAAGCCTCAACGGTTTTAAAAACTGAATTAAAAAAAGTGGATGTGATTTTAATGGTTTGTAATGCCGCACAAGCCAGTCGTGCTGCGGATGCCGGGCAATTGCAGGTTATCCGTCAGTATTTTCAAGCCGAGTGCAGTAATCAAGCCTTGCCGGTGATCATCGGCGTGGTGACGCATATTGACCGCTTACGTCCAGCACAGGAATGGCTGCCGCCTTATAATATCCAAGCGCCCGATAACGCCAAGGCAAATAACATTCAGCAAGCGTGTTCGGTTATAGCAAACGAGCTGGATTTACCCTTAAATCACATTGTCCCCGTTTGCCTTGCTCCAAACAAATCCATCTACAATATCGAAGATGGCCTGATCACATTGATTCAGCAAGAGTTTAAGGCCATGCAACGGGTGTATTATTTGCGCTGTTTACGCCTGCAACAAGCAGAAAGCTACTGGCAACACTGGAGAAAGCAGGCATTGCAAGCAGGACAAGCCGTTTTAAAAGTAAAAATTTAATCGAGAAGCCTCATGAATCTGAGTCCAGCCGAAGCCCTTCTTTTTCACTTGGCAAACCGCTATTTGCGCCAGCTCATGCCCGCCGAGTATCTGGACGAACTGCAAGGACGCTTCAATGAAGCCGAGCGGCAAGTCAACGCCCATCCTGAAACAGCGGAGTGGAGCCAACGGGTGTTATGGCTGTCGCATTGGGATGGCGTATTGTCCAACCACCCCCAGCCGGATGCCACCGTAGCAATGTTGTCCACGGCCTTGCTGCATAACAAACAAGTCAGTATCCACTATCAGGGCAAGTACACCCCCTTTAACTTCAACTTGTTCGGCTTGGTCAAGCGTGACCAAAATTTGTTGGTGGTGGGTTCTTACTGGCAACACAACGACCCGTTTGTGCTGTCCGTGCGTAAGATTCTGGCTGTGGAGTTGA
>CANNKH010000079.1 GCA_947504985.1 Methylococcaceae bacterium
AGGTGGATTCGAATACCTTAGCGGTTAAACGCAGTTTTTCTTCCAATCGCTTACGCTCAGTAACATCGCTGAAAATTCCAGTGATTTTTACCCTACCCTGTAGTATTAAGGCATTGGCACTGTTTTCAACAAACACGGTACTGCCATCTTTACGCTTAAACGGCAACTCAGGAATTAGCTCTGTTTTACCCTGCGTTAGCTGTTCAAAAAGCGCTGCTATATAAGGCAAATCATCGCTATGATGAATATCGGTCACCGTCAGATTGCCAAATTCTTCGCGGCTATAACCCAACATGCGGCATAACGCATCATTGAAGTAGGTAAACTGCAACGTTTGTACATCAGCAACGGCAATGCCATCTTGAGCCGTGTCAAATATCGCTTTCAATAGCTGCTCGGAATTTTTTAAAGCGTCTTCCACCTGCTTACGTTCAGTAATGTCTTGCACCGTGCCCATTGCACGATAAAGCCGACCTTGTGTAGCGGGCAGTAAATCACCTTGACGATGCAGATAACGTATTTGGCCATCGGGTCGAATAATACGAAATTCAATACCATCCGGATGCTTACCTGCTAAACAATCATCAAACCATTGTTGCTGTAATTGAAAATCGTCTGGATAGATCGAGCGCATCACACTATTGATGGTAGGTTGAAAATCAAGTTGAGAAATACCAAAAATACGATAAGTCTCTTCGCTCCACATGATCTTACCGGTATCACTATCCCATAACCAACTACCAATATGTGCCAAACGTTGCGAGTCCGACAGCAAATGATCCTTTTCTTTTAGGGCACTAATGACCTCTGTTTTTTGATGGGTGATCGTCGCCAGCTGCATCCCGGTCAATAGCAGTGCCAGTAAATAAATCCATAAATTCTGAAATCCAGTTTCGGCAATATCTGCGCCAAAATAACCAATACCCAGTGCAATGCCATGTAAAGCTTGAATGGCTATCATGGCAACAATAAGCAGGACACCTTGCCGCCCATAATGCAAAGCCGCCCAAACAATGAACAGAAACATCCAAAAACCTTTTGCGTGGATACCGATAGACTCTTGAAACCAATCCAGAAAAACGATCTGTCCGACCAAAAACGCCAACAGAAAAAAACCGCAAGTCACCCCAATGCGTTGACGACTAAACCAATCTTGAGGCCATTGCCGCCAAATGAGTAGCAAGGGCGTCCCTAATAAAATACCGAGGGTATCGGCTTGCCACCAAATCAGAATATTGTGGAGCAATGCCTGTCGGGGTAAATAACCGCTCATCAAGAAGACTAACGGGGCAATCAGCGCACTAATAAGTGAACAGGTCGTAGCAACCAGGGCTATTTTTACCAGATCTTCGATTTTTGACAGCGCAACATCAAAATCGGGGAATCGACGCAACCATACGACAGCCGCCAACGATTCCAGCGTATTGCCCAAGGCAAGTAAAACGGCTACCCAAAACGGCTGATCGAGCATGAGACCGGCGGATAATGCGCCAATAAAAACAGCCGGCCAAATCCGTTTGCCCCACAACAACAAAGCCGCTAGCGCCACCCCGCCAGGTATCCAAAAAATAGTAACGCTATCATTGTTAGGCGCAGAAAAAGTAATCACTAGCCAGGCAAGCAACGCATAAACGAGGGCTAAAGCCACCATAACGAGGCCATCAGACCACTGATAATTAATTTTGAGACGCGTCATGAAGGACTTATACGTTTTGATTTAACTTCATTTAATTACCGATAAGGGCTAAACCAATCGGAATAAGATACGGAATGACAAAATACAGTATTTTTGTGTGCGAAGTATAGTACCGCTTGCCAAACAATCGTAGGTAACTATTCAGATCCCTGCCAAAAATTACGCTGTAAATATAGACTTCCCCCTTTGAAAAAGGGGGACTGAGGGGGATTTATCTAAAAAATCTCCCCTAACCCCTCTTTTCCAAAGAGGGGGACTGAATACTTACAATCGTAGGGGTTAAATGGCGAATAAATAAAGCTGTCAAAATCTGTCATGTTTGGTATGACGATGCTTCTACATCAAAAAACACCCCTCCAGC
Organism: Methylococcaceae bacterium; assembly: GCA_947504985.1. GTDB lineage: Bacteria > Pseudomonadota > Gammaproteobacteria > Methylococcales > Methylomonadaceae > Methylovulum. The sequence goes on from CANNKH010000079.1 coordinate 2,058, forward strand.
AAGCAGTTTTTTCATAAAAAAAACTTATCACCCTAATGCGCTAATTTTCCTTATAATCACTATATCTTGTGTTAATATATTAAAAAATAGCTACATATAGTTAAAAATCATAAATTAGCATTTAGCTAACACGCTGAATTTATAGTTTATTTCTGCCTCTTTCTTTAAAAACCGCCAACACCGCCAGGATCAATCATTCATGTCAGCACAACTCCATATCATCCCGAATACAGTCACCGAAATACCTTTTCAAGAGGCTTCAATGGATATTTGGGATACAAAATATCGCTTGAAAACTAAAGATGGGAGCGCCATTGATGCCACCATAGACGAAACCTATCAGCGGGTCGCCAAAGCCCTTTCAGAAGTGGAAACTAGCAAAGCTAAACAGGATCAGCATTACAAAGCCTTTTTGTGGGCTTTGCGCCAAGGTGTTATTCCTGCGGGACGTATCGTTTCAAATGCCGGCGCACTGGAACATAAACCGGCAACATCAACCATTAACTGCACCGTCTCCGGTATTATTGCTGATTCGATGGATGATATTTTGCATAAAGTGCATGAAGCGGGACTAACACTTAAAGCCGGTTGCGGTATCGGTTATGAATTTTCAACCCTAAGACCAAAAGATGCTTACGTCTCAGGGGCTGGCGCTTATACTTCAGGCCCCCTATCGTTCATGGATATTTATGACAAAATGTGTTTTACCGTGTCATCCGCTGGCGGTAGACGCGGCGCTCAAATGGGTACCTTTGATGTCGGTCATCCTGATGTCATTGAATTTATCCGCGCCAAACGTGAAAACGGTCGATTGCGCCAATTTAACTTGTCTTTACTGATCACCAAAGAGTTTATGCAGGCGGTAAAAAACGATCAGCCTTGGCCTTTATCTTTCCCGGTTACCGAAAAAGAAGTCAACATAGATCAGTTAGATTTAACTGACAGCCAACAAATAATATGGCGTGATCTGGCTAATAAAGACGGTTACATCACCAACGAAGATGGCCTGATCGCCTGCAGAATCACCAAAACCCTGCCGGCGCGTCGGTTGTGGGACATCATTATGAGTTCAACTTACGATTATGCCGAGCCAGGTTTCATTTTGATCGATAAGGTCAACGAAATGAACAATAACTGGTTTTGCGAGAAAATTCGCGCCACCAACCCCTGCGGAGAACAGCCCTTACCGCCTTACGGCAGTTGTTTACTGGGTTCCATTAATTTAACTCGCTTCGTCAAAAAACCATTCAGCAGCGACGCTTATTTTGACTGGGACACCTACCGTAAGACCATCAGAATATTTACTCGTATGCTGGATAATGTCGTTGAGCTTAACGGCCTGCCATTAGCAAAACAGCGTGAAGAAATTATTAGCAAACGCCGTCACGGCATGGGTTATTTAGGCTTAGGCTCAACCATCACGATGCTGGGCATGAGATATGGCGACACGCCGTCTTTGGAATTTACTGAACAGGTCACTAAAGTTCTGGCGATAGAAGGCTGGAAAGAAGGCTTGGAGTTGGCAAGAGAAAAAGGTGCGGCACCAATTATGGAAAACACGTTTACCATCAATGGCGAAATGCTGCACCAGCGTCCTGAAATGAGCGCTGACGGTTATAAAATTGGCGATCAAATTACCGGCAAAGTATTACATGCCAAATACAGCCGCTACATGCAGCAACTAGCGAAAATTGAACCGGAACTGGTTCAACAGCTCGCAGAAATCGGCGCACGTTTCACCCATCACAGCTCAATAGCGCCTACCGGCACGATCTCGCTGTCGCTCGCCAATAACGCCAGTAATGGTATCGAACCCAGCTTTGCTCATCATTATTCGCGCAATGTCATCCGAGCGGGTAAAAAATCCAAGGAAAAAATTGATGTTTATTCATTTGAATTACTTGCCTACCGGCATATCGTCAATCCGAATGCCATGCCCTATAGCGACAATCCCAATCAGCAATTACCAGATTATTTTATTGCCGCCGATGACGTAACACCTAAACAACACGTTGACATCCAGGCGGCGGCGCAAAAATGGATAGATTCATCTATTTCCAAAACAGCTAACGTGCCAACGGATTACCCTTACGAAGACTTTAAATCTATCTACCAATATGCCTACGAGCAAGGCTTAAAAGGCTGCACCACGTTCCGCTTCAATCCTGAAGTCTTCCAAGGGGTGTTAGTTAAAGAATCGGATCTGGAAAATACAACCTATCAATTCACGCTTGAAGATGGCTCTGTTGTTGAATTTAAAGGTAATGACGACGTTGAATATGACGGTGAAATTCACACAGCGGCAAACTTGTTTGATGCGTTAAAAGAAGGCTATTACGGCAAGTTTTAGTACCTAACTTGAAGCGAGAACCCCAATTGCATGTTGGGAGTTCTTGCCTCATTTTTACCACATACCTCAAATTACCTGCCGTTTACTTTAGCTTTAACAACCAACCGTCGCTTCCTTTGCATTGGTTAGGACCCTCGGCGCTGATACTAATTCTGGCAAAATCTCCAGTGATGGCAGCAGGCAGCTTACCCTGCACTAAAAATTCTTGATTTTGCGGAGTAATAGTGACTTCAACAGCCTGACCTTTTACGGTAACACCAATGCTGTCCGGCTTAGTCGAGCTCGATGCAATAAATGAAAACAGTGATGCAGGTTCAACTTGGGCATTATTAGCCGGTGTAAATTCGGTAAATTTTGGTTTGGTGCAAGCTTTTTTGCTACTACTGCTGCTTCCGTAAGCCAAAACTTCGTTAGTAGTCGCCATTAAAACCAATGCCAATAGCATGTTAGATAATTTCATTGTTAAATCTCAATAAGTGTTCAGGAAACTTTAGCTTACCGCCAATGCGCGTTATGTAAAGACAGGGATTTAACATGCACAGACACACTATTTAAACTTTTACAACGCGACTATTGATACATCAGCACATAAACTGACAGAATGGCGGCACAAAGCCCACTATTTCACTTTACTCAATCCACTGATAAACCATGACTTACCAAATAGAAAAAAAAATCACCGGTTACAGAGTGCTAACCAGCGAAGACAAAGCCGCCGCCGAACTAGCCATGAAGGAGGCAAAAACGCGGGATGTAGAAAGTATGCACGAAAATGTGGCGCGACCTGAAATCCTGTACGGCTCGACATATAAGATAAAAACCCCGCAATCAGAACATGCACTGTATATCACTATCAATGACATGATTTTGAATCAAGGTACCGAACACGAGGAGCGCCGCCCTTATGAAGTGTTTATTAATTCAAAAAATATGGAGCATTTTCAATGGGTACTGGCGTTAACACGGGTCATTTCAGCGGTGTTTCGCAAAGGGGGCGATGCCTGCTTTCTGGTTGAAGAGCTTAAAGCCGTGTTTGATCCTAAAGGCGGTTATTTCAAAAAAGGCGGTGTCTTTATGCCATCTCTGGTGGCTGAAATCGGCTGCGCCATTGAGTCACATTTAAAGCAGATTGGTATGCTTAAAGACCGAGAATTTGACGATCATCAACAACAGTTCTTAGCCGCTAAACGTAAAGAATTTGAAGCAATACACCAATCATCACCTGAACTGGATGAATCCGGCAGCTTTCCTGCAAAAGCCTTGTTATGTGTCAAATGCCAAACCAAAGCCGTTGTCCTGATGGATGGCTGTATGACCTGTCTTAACTGCGGTGACAGTAAATGCAGCTAATGAGGACTGCCAGTCATGGTATTGCATTGTGTGTCGTACTCCTTCCTTAGTTATAAGCTTAATCATGGCGCTAAGGTCGGCGCAGGTATCGGTCGGTTTACCGGCTTGGGACTGACAACCTTAGGTAACGGCTTGGCGGGTTGCGGCGACACGGGAGCAGCTGGTTTAGGCTGAATCAGTTTGGGCTTAGTGACAACCGGACTGCTTAAACGCTTGTAAGTTGGCTTGCCGACCGGTAAATTCGGCAGCGCAGGCGTTATCTTATCCGGTTTAGGTTTGCTGGTATCAATATCCAATAAACGCTTATAGCCTGCGGGATTAGGTGGCGTAAGCTGGTTTTTACCTGGTGCCGGTTTATCGGGTGTGGGTATAGCAGGCACTTGTTTTTCCAACGGCGGCCTATTGGTGATCATCGCCTTGAGTAACCGCTGATAAGCAGTTTTATCTGTTTCTAGTCGAGGAACCGCCCGTTTATTTTTTATAACTGCTTTAGTCGTTATCGGCGACGACGCAGGCTTTATCCCTTCACCAGCCGGTGCCGTATTCAGCAAGGGTGATAATATCGGCTTAAGATGTTTGATGATTTGTACCGGTAATGAACTGGTAAAGTGGTAATTGCCTGCATCCGCACCTTCAACATACGCAGTGATAACACCAAAAAATCGTTCCCCCAGAAAAAAGGTAAAAACAGCGGCACGGCTAACAAAAGTCGATTCAAGCAAACGCCCGCCCGCTCCCCAAACTTCCTTACGATGATCGCCAGTCCCAGTCTTACCGCCCACTTCCAAAGGTCTGCCATTAATATCGGTATAAACGCCGCTAAGCCGTGATGCGGTTCCACCATCGACGACGCCACTTAATGCACCGCGAGCCACTTTTGCAATTTCGGCGGCAAAGAGTCGCTCGCCTTGCTCGGGTCGTTTTTTCAGCACGGTTTCAAAGGGCGTGCCTTGAGCAAATTGCAAGCTGTCAAAGCGAACCATTGGCAGTTTTATGCCATCGTTACGCAAAATACCCATTAATTCTGCAAGTGCAGCAGGCCGATCCCCCGAGGTACCAATAGCCGTTGCATAAGAGGGCGTTAATGCCTCAAACGGATAACCTACCCGTTGCCAGGCATGATGAATTTTCCAGAAAGCTTCCGCTTCCAGCAGCGTCATAATCCGTAATTGCTGGGCATGTTGTTTATGGCTTTTAATGAGCCAGCGATAAACTTGCTGGCGTGCATCCGCTCCAGCGGCAATAACCTCATCTTGCTTTGCATTAGGATGCTGAGCCAAGTAACCGACTAACCATAATTCCAGTGGATGAATTTTGATGATATAGCCCTGATCCTGCAAATCAAATTTATCAACTGAGTATTTATCATAAAGCGAGTAAATGTCTTCACCCTCCCATTGTGCTTTATCCAAATGAGCCTTTAAATAATGCCCGAGCGCCTGCTCATCGTGCTTAGGATAAATCGCCCGATACAGCATCGTAAGACGTGATGGCTTGGCGATAACACGTTGCGTTAATGCTAACAGCGCCTCTTCTGGTGATTTGTCATGATATTTGGCATAAAAACGCCGTAAATAAACATTGCCTTCACGATCAGCAAAACGTTGGAGATATTCCTCGCGCCTTGGGTCATCAGGGATTTCCAGCCATCGCGCAATGCCTTCCGGTTTGTAAAGGTGGTGATAAACCAGGTCACGCATCAGACGTATAAAGACTAGATTGACTGAATCACGCAAAGCGTGTCTGACAGACAGCATTTTATAATCATCCGCCTTGGTAAAATTACTAAAGGTATGCACACCGCCGCCGGTAAAAAAACTCTCTCCGGGACTTGCAGAATAAGATTTATCTAACGCCTGATTCAATAAATCTTCCAGACTGATTTTTGGATTAGTACGCAAATGCTCCAGCACCCAAGCGGATAAATAATCGCGTGGATGCAACTCAATCTGCTTTAAATCTTCTGTAGAGTAATTTTTATACTGTTGATAAACGCCAGTAACCAGTTCCAAATAATGCACCATCGTGCGCAATTTTGAAGTGGAGCCCAAATCCAGTCGAATACCTTCGTTAATATCCAGCGCCTGATCGTAATTGTCGGTTTGCACGCGCAAAAGATTGCCTGCTTGCCCACGCTCAAACAGCATCAAGCTGTAAATAATCGGCTCAAGATGGCTGGTATCGCCCAACATTCGGGGGCCGACAATACCTGATTCACGCGCTTTTTCGGGTTGATTTAGCTGTCGCAACTCAGCGGTTACCGCTTGTTGCACCTTGTTATCCAGTGTGGTTTTAACTGTTAAATCAAGTCTGTCTAATTCATAATTCGATTTAACGCCTAACATTTTGGCAAGCCTGGAACGTAATACAGATTGGGTCTTTTTTTCAATCGCGAATTTTGCAGGAACGGCGTTAGGTCGCGCCTGAAGTACCGTTGTTTCTTGCAAAGCCGCATCGCGCAATGGTGCCGAAATAACGCCCTCTTCAGCTAATATCCGCAAATAGCTGTTAGTCAAATTTTGCAACGAATTGAAGCCACGACCGAGCAAGTAAGAAGGCCGTCTTTGTGACAATAATAAACTAAGGGCTTGCCGATAAGCCTGTGCCTGTTGCGAACTAAGACGCGCTACGGTCAAGGCTTGTGGATTAAGTAACTTATTGACTTGTACAAAATCAGCGCCAAACCATGCCGTTAAACCATCACCAAGACCATGTACTTCACCAAATTGTGGCGTTGCCGCCAGTGGCATCGAATTAAGATAGGAAAGCGCGATTTCCTGACGCATAGCGCGTGTATCCGCACCTAATAGATAAGCACGAATCGATGCCGTACCCATCTGGTGAAACTTGTCCATAATGGAATGGGTATAGCCATTAGGTGAATGCCGATATTTTTCAATTTGTGTTGCCAACGTACTCCCACCGGGAACATTACTATCAACGCCAAATTTATTCGCTATCACTGATAAACCGGCAAAGCCCAAACGATCCCATTCTATGGCCGGATTAACTTGTGCATTCTGCTCGTTAAGGAGTTCCCGGTTCTCTATAAACAACAAAGTATCAAGGATTACCGGTGGAATCATATTAAAACTAGCATAACCTTGCCCCGGATACACGGTACTAAAAATAACTTGATTACCTTGGTCAAGAATACGCAATCCAGCCTGAGTTTTCTCATGATAAATGGGGAACAAGCCGTACTCGTCAACTAATTCAGCCATCATGGGGGAAAAAACAGCCTGAGCTGCTACGTCAAATCCCGTTGTTTTAAGACGCTTAATCGCCTCAGGCAACAAGGTATAGCCTAGCCGCTGGTCATAAGGTCCATTTTGTGGGAAACGTATCGAAGAACTCGCACCAGCAACGAGTTTAAAACTGAGCTGTTTGCTGATTTGTGTGAGATATTGCGCTTGGTATCTGGATGTTTTGACTTCTTGCTGAACGACACGAGCAATAACAACGCCAACGACAATCAACCCAATAACGGTGTACACCGTCAAAATTCGATAGATTATCCTTTTATATTTTTGCATCTGCATAACGAGTCAATTTTTCAAAATGCAGGAGGAAACGGCTTTACATAGTTGCATTCCCACGCCGGAGCGCTCATCGTTATACACAAGTTTTAGGAAGCACGTCATTCCGGCAGGGATTGCCGGAATCCAGAGCACAGGGATGTGTTCGAAGTTACCGTCCATGGCACTGGATACCCGCTTCCCGGCGGGTATGACGAAATTCCTAAGCACTTGTGTATAACGATGAGCGCCGGAGCGTGGGAACGATAAAACAAAATTGCGTACAGTAGGTTCATCACAAAAAATAGCCATAAGACAAACCAAGCAACACGGGCGATACCCTAAAAGATGGAGAGAAAAAGTCATGAGTTAAAGCGACTAACCGTCGGTACCGATGCAAACATCAAACAAACCGCCCGCACCGTTTCCCAGGCATTACCTGATTGCTGACCTTTGATTTGCCGATCAGCCCTAGCGCTCAATACCAGTATATTGTTTAAATCGTTATCGCTCAGCCGGTTCAGCGCATCGCTTACGAGTTGCTTACGTTTATCCCAGATTTGATTATTTCTAAAGACGATTTCCCGGCTTTGCCCTGACGATAATGCCACTTTAATCTTGATTAGCGTTCTCGCTTCACGCGTCAACGCCCATAGCACAATGGGTGCGGCGACACCTTCGGCCTGCAAGCCAGACAATACTTTCAAAATGCGCTTAGCCTTAGCCGATAGCACACTATCGATCAGTTTAAAAACATCGTAACGAGAACTATCGGCAACGACATCGGTAATCTCTCGTACCCCAAGATGGCCGCTGCCGTAAAGGACATAAAGTTTTTCGATTTCCTGGGCGGCAGCCAACAGATTACCCTCAACTCTGCCAAGCAAACATCTTAAACCTTCTTGGTCAGCATCAAGGCCACGCTGCTGCATTCTGTGCTGTAACCAACGCATTAAATCCTGGCCTTCCAAAGGCCATATCTGAAGAACAACGCCCACTTTATCCAACGCTTGCACCCAGCGAGTTTTTAAAGCTTCTTTGCTCAGTTTTCCGGCGGTTATCAATAACAACGTATCTTGCGGCAAGCGTTCGGAGTACGCGATTAAGGCTTTTGCCCCATCTGCGCCGACAGTTCCCGTGGGAAGTCTCAAATCAATAATTTTTTTATCGGCGAAAATAGAGAAAGAATCAGCGGACACGCTTAACTGATTCCAAGTAAAACCGGTAGTATCAACCGATAAAATCTCGCGATTATCATAGCCGGCACTGCGAGCCGCCTTCCTGACAGCATCTGCTGCCTCACCCAATTGCAACGGTTCGTCCCCACTAATGAAGTACACGGAGGCCAAGCCCTTGCGTAGTGTGGCCTCCAGTTGCTCGGGTTTGATCTGCATATTATTTTGGATGCGCAGCCAACACCACGCGGGCGCGATCAATTATTGCACGCACGGCCTGCTGATACATTTCATCACGAATAACGGTTTCTTCATTCGCTTTAGCAATAATTTCTTGCTGGTTATTAAAGTATTCGCGCTTAATCTCCAAAGGCTGACGCGGCGCCAGCAAAGTATTATCGGCACCAAATAACTCATATTCGAAGCGATAGTAAAGCTCAAGCTCATTAGAACGCCCTCTAGCGCTCAGCGACAATACCCGCTGGCTGGCCTGTTCAGCATATATTTTGATAACCAGGCCTGCGCTGTCGGGCGAACTCACCAATTGTCCTGAAGATGCCCTTAGCGATTTGCGAAATTGCTCGCGCAACGGCATGGATGCACCTTCCAGATAAGCATTTCTTAAGCCTTCAGGAAAGTCCACTGCACCGCGCAAATGATAGCCACAGGCACTGAGCCATAAGGAAATGGCAATAATAATCAGTTTTTTTGTCAGCACCTGTTCACCCTAATGATTTTCAGATAACAATATTGACCAGTTTTTTAGGCACAATAATGACCTTTTTAA
>CANNKH010000080.1 GCA_947504985.1 Methylococcaceae bacterium
TAATAAAACAAATTCGCAGATATAAAAAAGGGAGGGGTTTTAAGCCCTCCCTTTTTTTCAACGTAGGTTTTAAGTGGTTAGCTTAGAAACCGATACCGAGGTAACCACCTGCAGTTACGCCGTTAGTGTTAATACCATCAACATTATCTGGAGAATAGTGATAACGTGCATCAGCACCAACATACAAATTATTCCAGATTTTGTAATCAGCGCCTAAACCGAATTGCATGCCAGGGTTTAATACGGTAATAGCATCAGATGGAGGACTAACAACACTCAGTTCAAAACCGACTGGAATCAACCAAGGTCTAAAGGCTTGACCTTTGAAAAGCTTGATTTTTGGAGATGCAGCTAAGGTCAATTGGTTGACAGTTGCCAATTGGGTATTGACACCAGGAATCCCTGCAATAATGCCTACAGCAGGCGTGATACCATTGGGTGCTCTATCACCTAGTTCTTTATAATCAAACATTAATTCAGCCAGCACTTCAGTGCCGCTCATCATGCCAAATAAATTGTCATTTAAGCTCCAGTCAAAACCTGCGCCGAAATACCAAGCATCCTGGTTTCCAATAGGACCGTTTAGCGCACCGCCTGCATTGCCGCCTGCTGCAGTAGGATCCAATGTGCCACCTCTAAGGCTGTCAGCATGGGCATAACCGCCACGGAAGAACACCATATTGTTTTTGTCACCTGATCTAGCAATAGGCTCAGATTTAACCGAAGTCATCCATTGATCCAACTCTTGAACTTTTGCTGAATCGGCACTAGAAACAGGACGATTTGTTTCTGATCTTAATGTTTGCAATTCATACTGCATCGCTTGAAGTTGCGCTTCCAAGGCTTCAACTTTATTGTTTGCCGCTTCTGCCAAACGTTCTGCTGAGCTTGTTGTGTAGGTCACAGCACGGTGGCTGTGTTTTTTTACTTTATGCGCTTGCGCTTGTGGTGCAACCATAGCAGCAGTCATTGTTAATGTTGCTGTAGCGATACCCAAGACTAACTTAGTTTTATTCATCATCGTGTTACCCTCATCAGGTTATTGTTTTAATTTTGCTTTTATACAACAAAGCGTGTTCCACATGAGCGATAGTAGCAGCAAAACCAATTCACCACAAGCATTAATGTTATTGAAAATAATCAATTATTCCTTTTTTATCAACAACTAACATAATAGCATAGCGAGTGACTGTGAATTGTATGTATAAAACAACAACCTACTTCAACAATTGCCGTATAAACGGTGGCTTTGATTAGCGAACAATACTTCGAATCATTTTGCCAACTTTAGGAATAAGTACAAAATAATTTCTGATGACTGCCAGTCCTCAAAGGACTGGCAGTCATGGCGTCCACCGAGGGTACAAATCACCAGACGAAGTTGTTTTGTACCCATTCCTAAGTGTAATTATTCATCTCCCCCCTTTGAAAAAGGGGGATTAATTTCATTAAATCTCCCCTAACCCCTCTTTTTCTAAGAGGGGAACTGAATACTTACTCCCAAGTAACAACCACTGGCGTCTGCAAGTTATAATCACCAATAAACCAACCTTGAACACAGCTCAATATCAATGACAATAACTCCAGACATTACCATTATTGGCGGCGGCATTATCGGTATGCTAACCGCGCGAGAATTTTATAGCGCCGGCGCTAGCGTTATGATTATCGAAAAAAATCAGTTGGGACAAGAATCATCCTGGGCGGGCGGCGGTATTTTGTTGCCACTTTATCCTTGGCGACAAACCGATGCGATTACGCAACTGGCACTACAAAGTCTAAAACTATACCCGACATTAGCCAATCAACTGCTTGAAGAGACTGGTTTAGACCCAGAATGGACATCCTGCGGCCTACTAATTACAAAAAATCCCGATATCACCAACGCCATGACTTGGTGTACGAGCAATAACATCAACGTTACTGCTGCGGATGCCCGTTTTTTTAAGCCTCTAAAGACACAACCTAACCATCCCCTCTGGTTACCTAGTATTGCTCAAGCGCGTAATCCGCGTTTAGTCAAATCATTAAAACAGGATCTGATTAACAAAGGAATCACTGTGCATGAACACTGTGCATTAACGGGCGTTAAATTCGATAACAACCGAATTGCAGCCATTCATACCACGTCAGGGGAAAACAGGGTCAATGAGCTGATTATTGCCAGCGGCGCCTGGACAGGCGAGTTATTTCAACAGCTTTTTGCAGAGTTCATCGGAGAACAACCCCAAATAGCACCGGTAAAAGGACAAATGCTGCTCTTTGATGCAAAGCCAGATACTTTAAATTATATGGTATTAGACGGTGACCAGTATCTTATTCCCCGCCGCGATGGAAAAATCCTCGCTGGCAGCACCGTTGAACAAGATAATTTTAATAAAGCCACAACGTCAATCGCTAAAGACCAGCTCAGCACTTTTGCACTCAATCTGCTACCTGCATTAAATAATTTCCCACTGGTAAAACATTGGGCCGGTTTAAGACCTGGAACAAGGCAAGGCATTCCTTATATTGGCAGACATCCACAACTTGATAACCTAAGTATTAATGCGGGGCATTTCAGAAATGGCCTGGTTATGGGACCTGCATCCGCACAATTACTGGTTGATGTTATGCTGAACCGCATAACCTCCGTAGCTCCTGAACCCTATCAACTATCGAATCCTAATCATTAACACATGGTCAGAAGCCACTATTTCACCCTAATCTCAAGCAAAACAAATCATGAATCTATATCCTCTACTACGACCGCTGTTATTCTCACTAGACCCGGAAACCGCTCACGCCGTCACCTTAAAACTATTAAACCTCACTCACCGCTCAGGTTTAAGCTCATGGATTTACCCGACGATTGAAGACAAACCCGTCAATATCATGGGACTAACCTTTAAAAATCCGGTTGGATTAGCCGCAGGCATGGACAAAAACGGCGATTATATCGATGCCCTAGCGGCGATAGGCTTCGGTTTTATCGAAATTGGCACCGTAACGCCTCGCCCTCAACCTGGCAACCCCAAACCACGGTTATTCAGATTGCCCGAACATAACGCGATTATCAATCGTATGGGCTTTAACAACCCAGGCATCGACTATTTACTCCACCAAGTCACACGCAGCGCCTATACCGGCGTGCTTGGCATCAACATTGGCAAAAATTTCGATACGCCGATAGCTAATGCCGTCGATGATTACCTTATTGGCTTGCGGAAGGCCTATCCTTTGGCGAGCTATATCACTATTAATATTTCCTCACCTAACACCCAAAACTTACGCCAATTGCAGCAAGGCGACGAAATTAAAAAATTAATCGCCCGGCTGAAAGAAGAGCAACTCAAACTACAACAGGAACAGGCGCGCTATGTCCCGTTAGTCTTAAAAATAGCCCCTGATTTAACTGACGATGAGATCAGCCATATCGCCCAGCTGTTACTGGACTATGCCATCGATGGCGTTATCGCCACCAACACTACCGTGGCACGAGACAACATCGCAGGTCATAAACTGGCTAATGAAACAGGCGGTTTAAGCGGTGCGCCTGTCAAAGAAAAAGCAACTGAGGTTGTGCGTGCATTGGCGGCTGAATTAAACGGCAAAATCCCAATTATTGCCGCTGGCGGAATTTTAAGCGCCGCAGATGCACAAGAAAAACTAACCGCCGGCGCAAGTTTAGTGCAAGTCTATAGCGGATTAATTTATCGGGGGCCAGAATTGGTAAGGGAGATTGGGCAAGGTATTGATGGATTCTGATACTGATGCACTTACAGCAGTATTAAGTAATGAGCGCAATACAATGACTGCCAGTCCTTTGAGGACTGGCAGTCATGGCACTCAATTAATGGTAATTATTCAGACCCCTGCCAAAAATAACACTGTAAACGTAGACTTCCCCCTTTGAAAAAGGGGGATTGAGGGGGATTTATCTAATCAAATCTCCCCTAACCCCTCTTTTCTAAAGAGGGGGACTGAATACTTACAATTAATGAAGTTGTTTTGTACCCCTTCCTAACCTAATCTGAAACCGCTGTATTTCATGATGGGATTTATATTTTCCGTATGATTTCCTAGCAAAGTAATAACACAAATTCGAGCGAGGATAACATCCCATCATGATTTCAAAATACGTTAATACCTCACAGCTGGCTCAATTTCTTCCTATCATTGACTGGCTGAAAAGCTATCGCCGTCAGGATATCAATGATGATTTATTTGCCGGAATCATCACCGCTATTCTGTTGATACCTCAAGGTATTGCTTATGCGATATTGGCGGGTTTGCCGCCACAGTTGGGTTTGTATGCCAGTATTTTGCCGCCAATAGCGTATGCGCTGTTGGGTACCAGCCGCACCTTATCAGTAGGACCGGTTTCTATCGCCGCGATTATGATTGCCGGTGTACTAACAGCGCCTGAAATCAGTGTGCTGGGTAATCCCGTGCAAAGCGCATTAATTTTATCGGCAGAAAGTGGCTTGATGATGTTATTGATGGCAATACTGCGCCTGGGCGGGTTAGTCAATTTTATCAGCCATCCGGTACTCGCTGGATTTACCAGTGGTGCGGCATTGCTGATTATCGGCAGCCAGTTACCACAACTGGTCGGTTTAAAGCCACCATCATGCGGTATTAATAGCGACTGTTACCTAGATTACCTGTTAAAGCTGAATCCAAGCACGACATTGATAAGCCTGCTTTCACTTAGTCTATTGTTATTCTTTGGCAAACCACTAACTACATTGCTTAAAAAAACGGGGATTACTTTGTCGCTAGTCACGGCAATTAGTAAATGCGGACCCTTACTGGTGGTGATTATCAGTACCTTTGCCGTTAATCGGTTTAACTTGACGGAACTGCATGTTGCGGTAGTAGGCTATGTCCCCTCTGGATTCCCAACCTTAAACATTGATTTTATCGAGCTGCAAAAAGCTCGCTTACTGTTGCCCTATTCCGCCTTTATCGCATTGATTGCTTATGTAGAAAGTGTTGCGATTGCCAGAGTAACCGCCAATTTACGCGGTCAAAAAATTATCCCGAATCAGGAATTAATTGCGCTGGGGGTTGCTAATGTTGCCGCTGCAATTTCCGGCGGTATGCCGGTTGCCGGTGGTTTTAGCCGAACGATGGTTAATTTTTCTGCCGGTGCGCGTACCCAAATGGCAATGTTGATTGCGGTTGGCTTTCTGGGGTTGTCGGTCATTTTTTTTAGTCCGTGGTTTGCTGATATTCCCAAATCCGCTTTGGCGGCTATTATTTTGACTGCGGTTTTCCGTCTCGTCCGCATCAAGCATATTTTTCATACTTGGAATTATGATGCCGCCGATGGCAAGGCAGAATTAGCTACCTTGCTAGGCGTGTTGCTATTGGGTATCGAAGAAGGTATTGCGCTAGGCATTATATTGACCATTGTCTGCCATTTGCGCAAAACCAGCCAGCCGCATATTGCCATTGTCGGGCGCGTGCCCGAGACCGAACATTATCGCAATATCAAACGCCATAGCGTAGAAACTTGGCACCATTTACTGCTAGTTCGTATTGATGAAAGTATCACTTTTACTAATATCAATTTTATTGAAGACTATCTGGAAACTGAACTAAGGCGACGACCAGACACGCGCCATATTGTGCTAATTTTTACCTCAGTTAGCGACATTGACACAACAGCGTTAGAAGCATTGGAGCTATTCAATAAAACCTTGCAGGCATCGGGGAAAACACTGAATGTATCGGAAGCCAAAGGGCCAGTACTGGATAAACTGCAAAAAACAGATTTTATTGCGCAACTTAAACCTGGACGGCTATTTTTTCGTACTGAAGATGCGGTTAAGGAATTGGGTTGATGGTAACAATAGACGCCACAAACAATTTGATTTATTAATCTTTCAAACGTACTGACCTCAATGAATTGATTGGAATCCAAAATCTTGATTTTGGATTCCAATACTAAATACCGTTACGTTACAGCCTCTCTTTCCCACCTTAAGAACCACCACACTGTTGCCTAAGCAACAAATCATCAGCATAGGCTGATTACTCAGCAACACCACCCCATTATACTTTTATCTATAACTATAAATTATTCATGTAGTTACCAACATGGCATCCCTATTGCTTTAATCTAAAACAGCTTCCCATGTTTAGTCACTTAATAGAGAAAAATTTATGAACATTCCTGAAAGTAATAGCAATAACCGCATCAAAGGCAGAATTCAGCATATTCATACGCATGATGTCATTTCCGAAGTAGCACTGTAGGACGGATTCGCCGCGAGGCAATCCGTCATTTTGGGGCGTACCGATGGCGGTTTGCTAGCGCGAAACCGCCTTACAGATTTTAATGAAGCGTAAGGCACGGCGATTGTATTGTTCGGTAAATACAAGGAGATAACTCATGGCATGCTTTCCAATCGCGCCAAATGATCAGCTGCGGATTCCTTAACATAACGCCCAGCCGCCATATCCGCATTGGATTCGGTCAGTGCGGCGACCAGCTCACATTCGCGCAGGTATTGGTAATACGCGACATCCATTACCACAAAACAGTGTTTGCCCTGCACCGAAATCGTGGCTTCGGGTTGTTGTGCCAAAGCGGTTTGAATCACGGCAACGCCTTTGGTTTTCAATTCATACGCGCTGATGTCAATCATCATATTTTCCTATGCAGTAGTAGAGTAGAGTGGGCAGGCGGTTTTGCCCACCGTTCCGTTGGCAAACGGTGGGCAGAAAAGCGTTTCCCACCCTACTCGGCTTGCGCGAAACCGCCTTACAGATTTCAAGTTTTGTTTGCCGGTCAGGGTCAAATTTTCTACGCCTTTTTTATCGCTTAAACTGTACGAAACATTGCTTTTTACGATACCAACACCGCCGTCACTGGTATTGTCTTCAACCACTTTATCTCTGACGTTATCGACAAAGTACAGGTCATTGCCGGTACCACCATTTAACATATCGACCCCGGTGCCACCGATCAGCGTGTCGTTGCCCTCACTACCTTGTAAGTTGTCATTACCGATACCACCAATAAGCGAGTCATCGCCAGTGTTACCGATGAGGGTATCGTTACCGCCTAAGCCGAAGACAGTATCGTTGCCTGCCAAGGCATCAAAAATATCGGCATTTGAGGTGCCGTTGATGTTGTCATTAGTGGGGGTGATGGTGATTCTTGTGATTTTTTGTGTCATGAGATTTGCCTGATGTCGATGATAAGTGGTAAGTATTCAGTCCCCCTCTTTTGAAAAGAGGGGTTAGGGGAGATTTGAATAATTACGATAAGTGAAGGGTTATTTAAGCAAAGTGTTGTGAGTGGGTCGATGATTATTACTGAAAATGCCAAGCGTAATTTATACAGACGTGGCGCGGTATAAATTACGACCACTGTTAAATAAGGCAATGGATTCCACATGCCCCGTTTGTGGAAACATATCCATGACGCCTGCTTTAACTAATTGATAACCTAGCTCATTAACCAAAATACCGGCATCGCGGGCTAGCGTGGAAGGATTACAAGAGACGTAAATAATTTGCTCGGGCTGCCATTTTTTAAAATGGTGCAACACTTCAGATGCACCAGCTCTGGAAGGATCCAGCATGATTTTATTGTATTTTTGATTAGCCCATGGTTGATCGCTAATGTCTTTACTTAAATCGGCGGCATAAAATTCCACGTTGTTGATGCCGTTGTGCCGTGCGTTTTCTTTGGCGTGATTGACTAGCGGCTGATCGCCTTCGATGCCGACAACCCGACCGGCTTTTTTTGCTATGGGTAAGGTAAAGTTGCCTAGCCCGCAAAATAAATCCAGTACGGTATCGTTTTCGTTTAAGTCCAGCGCTTCGATAACACGGTTGATCATTTGTCGGTTAATTTCGTAATTAACCTGGGTAAACATCGCCGGTCTGAATTTGAATTCAATGCCGTGATCGGGCAGCGCATAAGTGGGAATAATTTCAGGTTCGCCCTCCAGAGGCACGATAGTGTCAGGCCCTTTGGATTGCAGGCACAGGCTCATGTTGTGTTCATGACCAAAGGCTCGCATCCGTGTTTGATCTTCAGCGGTGGGTGGTTCCAGCACACGGATGGATAGCACGCAATGTTCGTCACCAATAGCAACTTCTATTTGCGGAATTTTATCTTTGATGCTTAACGTCCCTATCAATTCACCTAACGCCAGCAACTGCGTGCCGACTATCGGGTGCATGACGATGCAGCTGTCGATTTCAGCCAGATATTGATGGCGTCTTTCTCTAAATCCAACCAAGACGCGGTCTTTTTTAGCGACATATTTAACGCCCATCCGCGCTTTTCTGCGGTATCCCCAGTGCGGGCCTTCTAACGCTTGCCAAATTTCTGGAATCTCAATTTTGCCGATGCGTTTGAATTGATCGATTAATAAATCCTGTTTAATGCGGATTTGTTCGCTGGAACCGACGTGCTGAAAGCTGCAACCACCGCAGACGCCAAAATGTGCGCATTGGGCATCGACGCGAATATCGCTACGGCTTAACAAGGTGACGACTCGGCCTTCGGCATAATCTTTACGGATTTCGGTGTAGAGAAATTCGACTTCTTCGCCTGGTAAGGCTTCATCGATAAAAATCACTTTGCCATCGACATGCGTCACGCCCCGCCCGTCATGGGCTAATGAGGTGATGGTGGCTTTAACGGGCGTTTCGGGCAGGGGTTTTCTTCTGGTTCTGGTACGGGCCATGTTGTGTTATTTCCAAATGCCTTTAGGGATGATGCGAAGTATTTAGGAATGAGCATGACACACTTCGACAAGATAATGACTGCCAGACCTTTGGGGACTGGCAGTCATGGGCGTACATAATGAAGTGTGTTGTACTTAGTCCTTATTTACCACGACGGGCACGAAAGCGCGTCGTAGTGAGAAAGACGTTATGCGAATTAACCGGGGAAAATACCGGTTGATAAGTAGCGATCACCCCGATCGCAGTTAATCACGACGATAACGGCGTTTTCAAGTTCCGAAGCGAGTGCAATCGCGGCATAAACAGCGCCGCCTGTTGAAACGCCTGCAAAAATACCTTCTTGTGCAGCGAGTGCGCGAGTGGTGTTTTCTGCTGACAGCTGATCGACTTCAATAATCTTGTCTACCCGATCCGCTTGATAAATTTTCGGCAAATAGGCTTGCGGCCAACGTCTGATACCGGGGATTTTTGATTCACCTTGCGGTTGTACGCCGATAATTTGAATGGCAGGATTTTGTTCCTTGAGAAATCTGGAGGTGCCCATAATGGTGCCGGTAGTCCCCATCGCACTAACAAAATGGGTAACTTGCCCGTGGGTATCACGCCATATTTCAGGGCCGGTGCCTTCGTAATGGGCGCGTGGGTTATCGGGATTGGCAAATTGGTCGAGAATTTTGCCTTCACCTGCTGCTTCCATGCTTCTTGCCAAATCAATAGCCGCTTCCATGCTGCCGGCTGCGGGTGTCAGGATAATTTCAGCACCGTAAGCCTTCATTGAGGCGCGGCGTTCTTCGCTCATGTTATCCGGCATAATCAACGTCATTTTATAGCCTTTGATTGCGGCGGCCATCGCTAGGGCAATGCCGGTATTGCCGCTGGTGGCCTCGATTAACCGGTCGCCGGGCTTGATGTCGCCGCGTGCTTCGGCGTGTTTAATCATGCTGAGTGCGGGACGGTCTTTAACGGAACCCGCTGGATTATTGCCTTCCAGTTTGAGGAGGAGGGTGTTACTGGTGATGCTCGGCAAACGTTGTAGCCTAACTAGAGGTGTGTTGCCGACAAAAGCTTCAATAGTGGGATAAGTCATGGCGGTTGTTTCCAATGAAAAAATAATGGGTTAATTATCCCATATTCATTGGTAGGCCTGCTTTAGTGTTTTTAGGCTACCTAGGAGGCTGTCCGAGAATAGAGAACCTACTGCGGAAAAGCCATTTCGGCCAGATTCCCCGTTAATTTTCGTTAAATAGAACAACTATTCGCCTCAAATGAACAAAAAATCTGACTCAAACTGGCTTTCCCTCGCTACGATTCCTATTCTCGGACAGCCTCCTAGGTAACCGTTTAGCCTCCCTGCTCTATTTGTAAGTATTCACTTCCCCCTTTGAAAAAGGGGGAGAGCAAAGCGAGGGGGCAGTGGGGGATTTGTTTAAATAAATCTCCCCTAACCCCTCTTTTGCAAAGAGGGGGACTGAATAATTACCTCTATTTTACATCGGCAGCGAGGGCTAAATGGCTAATCAGGAGATTTAATGCGAGTACCCAGCAAATAATCAAACCAAGGCCAAGTGACGCACCAGTTACCGCCTCTGCCGGAGGGTTTGCCAAGATGATGATCATAATGCCAGCGCAAATGCCGTTTTGCCCAGACAGCGTTAAGATGAGCCTTGCGGTGTTTGTAATAATAAAGCGCCAAAGACAAAAAAATCGCGCTGGCAAAATACGGTAATAAGAAAAATAATGGCAGATGCAGCAGCACAATACCTGCCAAAACAACCAGTTCTTTGCTTTGGGTATTCCAAGTTGCCAGACTGATGGTTTGATAACCCGGATCAATCATTGCGTGTTTGGCGCAAACTGTATGATGTTCATGCAAATGATATGCCCAGAAACTCTGCGGATTTTTACCTAGACCATGCAGAATGAGTTTGTGCATCAGCCATTCACCGGCATTGGCATAGAGCAAGCCTAGCAAGAAATGGCTGATTATTATCATCTGATTTAATCAGTCAGCCAATTTTGAGGCTTTAGATACTGGTCGTACAAGACCGCTTCAGGGCTATTCGACTCAGGTTGCCAGTTATATTGCCAATGCGCAACCGGTGGCATTGACATCATGATGGACTCGGTTCGACCGCCGGATTGCAAGCCAAACAAAGTGCCGCGATCATAAACCAGATTAAATTCCACATAACGACCTCGGCGATAAAGCTGAAATTCGCGTTCTCGCTCGCCGTAGGGCGTGTTTTTACGACGTTGCACAATGGGCAAATATGCTTTGGTGTAATGGTTGCCCACGCTTTGCATAAACGCAAAGCACTGGTCGAATTCCCATTCATTTAAATCATCAAAAAACAAGCCTCCCACCCCACGGGTTTCATTGCGATGCGTTAAATAAAAATACTCATCGCACCATTTTTTATAATTAGCGTAAACGTTATCGCCAAAAGGCTTGCAGGCGGCTCGTGCGGTTTGATGCCATTCAATAACATCTTCTTTGAAAGGATAA
>CANNKH010000081.1 GCA_947504985.1 Methylococcaceae bacterium
AAGGCGCACGAGCGTTCTTCCGTATTCGAAGCTATTTATCTTCCGCCAAAAAACAAGGCTACAACATGCTCACCGCTTTGACTTTGTGTTTTCAAGGCCGCCCTTTGATGTTGGTGGGGGCTGAGTAGTTACGAATTTTTAATGCAAAACCTTCGTCCCAATTAAAGCCTGCTTTAAATCAACCATTATTTTGCTACGGTAGAATGCGGGCTTCAGGGCTGTTTTGACAATAGGGTTCAATTGGGACAGTTTCACAAAGCAAGTTAAAGCAAAATATCAAAGTCGTGAAAATACTAGGTATGACGCGGCTTACAGAGCGACTTTACGCATTTACGAAGGAATCCTTACGGTCGGCCAATACCGTTCGGCGCAATATGCCCGATCCTGTTCCTGTCGCCATTCTTGGCCGCCTTGGGGGTTTGAAGTCCAGTGGTACGAAAACGTACGTTAGCGTTCAAAATCAGTCAAAAGATGCATTAATTCCAGCATCCTAATTATTCGCCAGCAATTTGTATACGGTAGATCGACCAATTCCGAGTTGCTTAGCAATCGCAGTAGCTCCTACACTTTTTTCATGCAGTTCCAGTATTTTTTTCCTGTCAATCGTAGGTTTTCGGCCAAACTTCACCCCTTTAGCTTTTGCCTCAACGCGGCCTTCATTGGTACGCTCAAGAATGCGTTGCCTTTCCGCTTGAGCCACCGCTGATAAAATGGTCACGACCATTTTACCCATCGTGCCTTCGGTACTTATGCCGTCGTCCAAAAAACGAATAGAAACACCCATTTCATCGAACTCTTTGATTAACGCGATCATGTCCGCAGTGTCTCGACCCAGGCGATCCAGTTTTTTGACTAAGATCACGTCACTTTCTTCGACCTTAACTCGTAACAGAGCCAGTCCATCCCTTTGAATATGACTGCCAGAGACCTTATCGGTGAATATACGGCTTGATTTGACGCCCGCTTCTTTAAGAGCCTTAATTTGAATATCAAGGGATTGCTGGCTCGTGGATACACGGGCATAACCAAAGAGTCGCATCGCTTAAAACTGTCTCCTAAATCGATTGATAGACGGTGTGTCTATTAAGTATATGCAAAACGATTTAATAGACATACTATTCCATGCCGATTACCCTGTCTACAAACTTATAATATTATAGAAATCTATAAGGTTGGTCTATACAGATGAACCGGCTGCGATAGTCGTTGCAGATGATGTGTTTCAATCCGCTCCCGGCGGTTAAGCCGGGAGATACGATCGTCAAAATCAATATGCGGATAAGCCTCTTGAGTTTCAATCCGCTCCCGGCGGTTAAGCCGGGAGATACTTCCTGATTCTGTGTTGCTTGCTAGTACCGTCGAGTTTCAATCCGCTCCCGGCGGTTAAGCCGGGAGATACGCCGTGCCGATTGATGAGTGGTGGGACGATGAGAGTTTCAATCCGCTCCCGGCGGTTAAGCCGGGAGATACCGATTGTAAAGGCGACTGGCGGGCGATATTCAGAAGTTTCAATCCGCTCCCGGCGGTTAAGCCGGGAGATACCAAGACTCAAGCGCAAATGATCTCACACTTGCAAGTTTCAATCCGCTCCCGGCGGTTAAGCCGGGAGATACATCTTATTTGCGCCTTAACTAATCGAGCCTGCAAAGTTTCAATCCGCTCCCGGCGGTTAAGCCGGGAGATACCGGAAGAGTTCAGTTATCGCAAGCGTGGGCAATATGTTTCAATCCGCTCCCGGCGGTTAAGCCGGGAGATACACTCCGCTGCAATCTTGAGTTGTGATTATGTAATGTTTCAATCCGCTCCCGGCGGTTAAGCCGGGAGATACATGCGAGTAATGCGGAATCCGATACTGTCGGGGTGTTTCAATCCGCTCCCGGCGGTTAAGCCGGGAGATACTCATCGTGTTACGCGTCCGCAACTTTGGCGTCAAATGTTTCAATCCGCTCCCGGCGGTTAAGCCGGGAGATACAGCCTTTTTTCAAGGCCATGATTATTATAGCGTGTTGATCTAATTATCGCGAAAGAGGTTTCTTTTAACTGTATTTGACACATAAGTTAAGCAGAATAAATTTATTTCTTTATAATTTCACAGGGTTAAAGAGGCTGCGAACCCTCCGCAGTTTTGGGCATCACTTCAGGTTCGCGGTTTATACGATCAGCGTACTTTCAAAATTAGTCGCCATAATATTACCAAATTCTTCCCGGTTTTTCTCTAACGGTTCAATAATCCGATAAATTCTTAGGCTATCTTGCTCTTCGTCAATTTCACATAGCAGTTGTTCTTTTAATCTAGTCATTTCCATGATGTTAACCTGACATTCAAACACTGATTTTTGTACCCGTTGACCATAATTTAAGCAGACTTTTGCAACCCGTCTCAAACGTCTGCGGCCCTCTTTGGTTTCAGTCGAAACATCATAAGTTATCAGTAACATCATATTTTTATTTGCAAGTTGGGTAATTTGTATTCGTGTCGATCTGCTCCCGACACATCGTTAGAAAAGTAGCTCTGCTATTGCTGAAGATAAGGTACGTAACCATCAATATCGTTACGCAAATATCTTGCTAATAATCGGGCTTGTATCTGGGGGAGCAGACCGATATAAACATTCTGCTGAAGCAATGGATGGTTGATTTCTTCTTGTTTACGGGTTTGAAAAGCGGCAATGACGGTTTTGCGTCCTGCATCATTCAGTAATACGCTACCGCCATCCCGATAGTCGAAATCTTTAGCTTGCAGTTGTTCCCGGTTGATTAAAGTAATGGCTAGGCGGTCGCAAATGGGTGCACGAAACTCTTCCAACAAATCCAAGGCTAATGATGCACGGCCTGGACGCACGGTATGTAAAAAGCCAAGTTGTGGATCAAGTCCGACGGTTTCCAGTGCAGAGCGACAATCGCCCAAGAGCAGAGCATAAAGAAAGGAAATCAGCGCGTTAAAACAATCCAATGGCGGACGGCGATTGCGGGTGGTGAAGGCAAAGGTTTCTCGAGCCGAGGGACGAATGAGCATAGGCAGGGCAGCAAAATAGATTCTGGCGGAGTCGCCTTCCAATCCACGCACTATGTCGGCTGATTGAGCATGTGCCAGTTTATTCAGATTTCCGGCCATTAAGCGGGCGGCCTGTACCAGCGCGATTTTCTCCTGTTCGTTTTTGCTATCGCGTGCACCGCGTATGAGTACTTGTCTGCTATTTCGGATTTTTCCGGCAATAAAATACTGGGCAATCTTTAAGCTAAGTGCAACATCATCAGCGGCTCGATATTGAGTCTGGCGCAATAAAATATTGCCGTTTACAGGCCCTTCCATACGGGCCATAAACTTCCCGGTGCGGTTCATCCATATAATAGAACGGCCATCGGCAGCGCAACGTCCTATTAATGCGGGACTCATCATGGTTTCAAACAGGACGAAGGCGTTTAAATGATGCAGCGGCACTTGCAGGCGTTTCTCCTTTTCAATCATGACGCAGACGGTTTCGCCTTCCAACCTTAAATAAGCATCCGGAGTTGTAACATAGAGTGTATTGAGCAGTTGTTTCATAAATCATCCGATTCGATAGTGAATAATTGCACGGATAGCTGGTGCAGCCTGGTTTTTTCAATGATAAGTTCCGGGTTGCACAGTTCGTTTAACGAACATTGCGGACAACGTTTTTTGTCTTCGATCGGTGGCGGGCATAAGCGTCTATTGAGCAGACTGGTAACGGCATTGATGGTGGCGATAACTTGGTTGCGCAGAGTTAGATCTATGTTTACTTCGCGTCGTCTACGGGTCTGGATGTGATATATGGCAGCCATTGGGATGTCGGTTTTAAGCATTTCTTCCAGACACATCGCTTGTGCAGCGACTTGTAAATCATCATTGAGCCACTGTTTACGCTTGCCGTGTTTGTATTCAACGGGAAATACTGTACCGTCAGGATGAAACTCAACAACATCGCATCGTCCGGTGATATTGTGTTGATCGGACCAGACCGGCAGCGCAAACTCCACCCGGACGCCTTTTTTAATGTCGTGCGCCAGTTGATCGACGCGTTCATGTTCATGGGTTCCGCTTTGGGTGTGGATGTTGTCGGTAAACTCGCCTTCCGCATGAATTAGGTAACAACGTCTAGGACAGTAGGCGTATTGGTTGAGTGCGGATAAGGGGATTTTGTCGGGTGGGTCGGTGTTGTTTGATTTACTGTCGGTGCTATTGATGGTCATTAATCCGCCTATTTCAACAATAAGAATGAAGCAGTGGGTTTGGTAAGAATGCTAAAAGGCCTGCTACCTTGTAAGGCCCCCGTAGAGAAGTTACAGCGTCTTAATCAGGAACCTTAAAAACTAAATTCCCATACTTGGCGTTTAGGAACTAGCAATCGCTAGTTCCTAACATTGCAATTATTTAACAATAAGCTCTACACCGGTTGGTAACCGCTCGTCATGAATAGTCAGTTCATAATCAGTAAACTTGCGAGGCGATTCAATGCCTTCTTTCTTTTTGATGTCGATAATTGACCCTAAATCCAAAAGCATATGCGCCGGGGCGCAACCGAGCATCGCCTGTTTTTTGCGTTGTTCAAGGTCTGAATCTGTACCTATGTGTTTAAAGATGTAAAGTCCGCGACAAGACATCATGCCTTTGCTGGCGGAACGGTCATGGTCGTACATGTTAAGCAACGCATCCCAGAATAAATCTAAGTCAGTATCGCTAAAGCCGGTATCCTGAGCAAGATTTGCGCTGATAAAGCCTTTTGCTGCGTATAGTCCATAAGGGATGAAGTTTTTGCGCCCCATCGTGCGAAGTGTTTCTTCGGGTTGTTCATCTTCCCATTTTTTATAGTCATCGATGGTTTTTGCGCCTTTTACCTCAGCCGTTACCGCCATACGAGTTACCGAAATATCCAGTGGCAACACTTTATCGAGTGAACGTGCAAAGGAGAACTGAACTGCACCACGCACTTGACCGGCATTTGCACCGGTAGACATTACCGCCCCAAAAGTCCGTACATCATAGAAGTTCAGACACATCCAATCGCGGGCTAATCTGACTTTATCTTTTGAGGCTTTGCCTTTTTCCGGGATTACACAGTTTGCTTGCTGATGAGATTCGGCAATCGGGCGATTTAAATTGGTGGCGTGTTCAATAAAGATGGCATTTGGGCGTTCGTTGTTTTTGGCGATCTGTACATAATTTCTGACCCTGCGTTTTAGAGCCACATCCGAAACTAAACCATACATGTCTTCCGGGTCAATACGCGGTGCATTACCAGCATCAGGATCGCCGTTGGGGTTGCCATTTTCGCAGTCAAACAAAAATAAAAATTCGTAACGGTTTTCGATGCTCATGAGTTAGTTTCCTCTTTATTTTTTAGGGCTTGTTTTTTAGTATTGCTTTCAGCAATGTCAGCGTGTTTTTGGGCCAATTGTTGATAGTAGCCCAACGCGAATAAGCTTTGTTCTTCTAAATCCAGTGTTTTAGGAATGGCTGTCATACGGCTCATGATTTCGCTGAGTCGTTTTTCAAAAATTTGTGTCAAGCCATTATCTATTTTATTCAAGTGATTTTTGGCATTACTCATTAATTGACCAATGCGTAATGCTGGAGCTTGGCTGGTTGCAGTGTAATAGCGTTGTACAACACCAGCCCCCACATCACCTTGGGCTTTGTATTGTAATTCGGCAAGTACCGCAAGTAAGCGTCCGCATTGATAGGCCGGGTTAGGATGCTCTGGGTTAAGGTTGGTACTCATGTGTTGATCTCCTTTGTTTCGGATATGGTAGGCTTTAATTAAACCCATTCGAGCATGATTCTGGGCTTCTTCATTGATAATGGCTTTACGTGATTCTAATAATGCTTGAGTGAATGCGGTATAAGGAATTAGCTTGTCTTTATTTAATGCAGTTCGCCAAAGTTCGTTGATTAATGGTGCCGACGCATCTTTTAAATCCCTAACTAGGCAACCGATAACCGCTAGAAATTTTGGTGGTGCGGTTAACTTGCTTCCATCACGGGCAATGATTTGTAAATCGTCAAACCATGCGCTGATATTTATCAATAATTCAGTCAAAGTCCCTTGTTGCCAATCTCTCACCATTACCCGTCCAGCTTGACCCGATACGGTTACAACATAGTAATAGTTGTCAAGCAGATCAGGGCGCCGTCCGTTTTCAATAGCTTTTAGTAATTCTTTGGGGCGTGAAGCTTGACCCGCTAAGAGTTCGCTTGGATTTTCCAACTCTGCAAACATATCATCGTCGTCATGTTTGAGATTATGTCCAAACCAATACACCGCCAAGCCATTAACCAAGCGTATGCTTTGATCGCTAATGAGCTTATTAAAGGTTTCAGCGTAACTTTTGGCGGTAATTTCATCCGTTGCAGCATTAGTTGACTTTGATAAGCCGTAAGATTGAAAGGCTTCCTTATCAAACGCCATTAAAACATCGCCAGTCCCTAACCCCCCTACCGAAGATAGGCCTTTTATTTTCGGATGCGTTTCAACAGGTTCAATGGCCGCGCCTGTAAATAAACAACGCATAGTTGAAGCTGATTTTTTCTTATCATTAACGGCGTTATCGGGTTGACGTTGTTTGCGCCACCAGCTATGCCAAGCAGTTGACGTAAGCGGGTAACTTTCGTTAATCAGAAAGGTAACGCTGTCGGTGCTTTTTGGTTTTGGTTGTTGGTTTTCGAGTAGATTTTGTAATGTTTCAAGTTGCTCAGGATTGTTAAGTGCCGTTGCAACAAACGCTAACTCTGGGCAGTCTCCACTGGCTAACTCAAGTTGCTGTATAAAATACTGGCGTTTGATCTGAAATTTTTTCAGATCAGATTCTTCTATATCCGCTTTATAAAACAGGGCGACAACAGCTAATGATTCGATTAAAAATTGACTACGGGTAATACCTCCTGCAATCATTTCACCTTGTGACAAATCAGGGCAATGGTTAAACGTTAAACCG
The DNA here is from genome assembly GCA_947504985.1 of Methylococcaceae bacterium. Taxonomy (GTDB): domain Bacteria; phylum Pseudomonadota; class Gammaproteobacteria; order Methylococcales; family Methylomonadaceae; genus Methylovulum. The sequence goes on from CANNKH010000081.1 coordinate 6,955, forward strand.
TTTTTACCGTCACCTAATGGCGTGATACCGCTAATTTCAGCTTGTTCGTTAATGAAAATTGCCCATTTAGCGGTTTTAACGGTAAATCCGGGTTCTGACTTTAAACCGGTGCGTTCTGCGTAAGCTAATATTTCATTCAACATGAATATCAGCCTCTATCTTATGAACCTCTGGGCTACGGTAGGCAGGAATGTTTAACACACCAGCTTTCAGTTGGGCGCGAAATACACTAATAGCGGGTTTTGTCTGATTATTGTTTACCTGATTCAAATCAAAAATATCGTAAAGCATCCAGCCTAAATCCAGGTCTAGATCAAATGCGGGAGTTTTCGGGACAGCTTTAAGTAATTCAAAATAAGCAGGAAATTCCCGGCAGCCAAAAAAAGGTTGATAGAAGCATTTGCCTTGCGAGGCTCTGCGTTCGAATTGGGCGTTTAAAGCATTCATATCGGCTTTGTTATTCCGGCAAACAATATGAGCATAAATGCGATAACGGACATTTTTTAAAGCCATGGTTTGGCGTTGCGTTCGGCCTTTTTGATCGGTTCCAAGTTCGGCTTGAGTGCCATCCGCCCATAGTGGCGTAATATCTTTTGTGCCATTAATCCATTTCTGTATTTCAGAAACAGAGACTTTGTCTTTTACTTCGTTACGCCGTAAGGCTATGTATTTTGGCGAATGTAGCATCTCAATGCGATCTATTTGCCAATAAAAATTGTATTCCTTTTTAAAGTAAATCGCGTCAAAAATACCGCGGGCGGCAGAAGGTGTGATGATCGGGTAAGAGTAACGTTCCACCTTCATTTCCGGGCGGCTAAAACAGGCTAAGTCACCCCATGCTTCTAAGCAGTGAGTCTGGATGTTCACATGTATTGTTCCTTATCTAAACTAAAATTATGGATTCACTGTAACGCGAGACAAATTTATCATGGGTAATTAAATGCAATGGTTCACTGAGGGCTTGGGAAACGAGCATTCGGTCAAACGGATCTTGGTGATGTGGCGGTAGTTTGGCTAAAATTAAAATATGATTGGTGTGGGATGGGAGTTGTTGGAAATTGTTTTCAGACAATTGTTGAATAATGGCTGCTAAATCAACATTTAGTTTCCCCGTCATAACTTTAATTTGAATTTCCCATAAAGAGACGTGACTAACATAAATGTCATTGTCGGAATTCTTGATTAATTGACGAGCATTTTCAGATAATTTTTCATCGTCATTTAACCACCAAAGTAAAATATGGGTATCGAGGAGTAATTTCATTAATCTATTTAAATAACCTTAATGTTATGAATGGCAAAGATGCTACGCTGAAAATATAAGCTGTCAATGTTTATTTTCAAGGCTTCTCCATCATCATTTGTTGATGATGGAGAAGCAGCTTCTCTTAAAAGTCTATTTAAATGTTTCAATCCGCTCCCCTTGATTAAAGGGAGATAATTATCATAGCAATTATTCATCGCCTGGAAAAATTGGAGAGTCATACCACAAAGCTAACTCTTCTTCGCTCATCGGCTCATCAAAATTATCTGCAATCCAAATCTGCCCTTTCATACCACCTGGTATACGCAGCTTACGTTCAGTTTTTTCAAGCGGGACCAATCTCGCAATAGGCTTGCCCGCTTTAGCAATAATAATTTCTTCACCTCGTGCAGCTTCTTCAACCAATTTTGATAATTGTGTTTTAGCTTGATGTATATTAATTTGATACATGCTGACCTCCTAAACTAAGCCAGACTAAGTCTATCACTGCTTTTTGCTAAAACAAGAAAAATATAATTATTTAGGCGATATAAATGCTTAAGCTCTCAGGCTTTTTATACCCCAAGGTTTTATCGTAATCCTTGTCATTATTTACCATAAACCAGTCTTCCTGTTTACTATAACGGCCTTGTTTGAATTGCTGCACAGGCAATAAACTATCCCAAACAACATCATCGGATTTTGGTCGATAAAGACTGATACTTAAGCCGCGTGCTTGTTTTATCCACTGTGCTGTTAAACCTTTTTCATCTGCCAGGATTTTTAAGTTTTCAAAAAGCTGCTCGTCAAAAGGTACGACAATATTAATCATGTCGCTTTTAATTAAGCGAAATTGTTGGGCAACTTGTGGAAAGCTAAGGTCTGCTATCGATTGATAGAGGTCTTTTGCCAGTTGTTCTGGGACTGCAACGGTATAAAGCCGCCGATAATATTGATCGATCACTTTGGGATTGTATAAATCAAAGTGTTCGCCGAGTTCATTTTTTAAACTTTCAGTAACATTGGCAGCTTGTTGATACGCTCCATCAGGATAAAGCCCACCTTCGCAGTTCGGTGTAAAAATAAATGTTTGGCCTTTATCCGGCTTGCCTTCCCGATTGCAGCGCCCAGCAGCTTGGATAATGGCATCCAAGGGTGCGAAGGCGCGGTAAACTAACGGAAAATCGACATCAACGCCAGCTTCTATACATTGCGTGGCAACTAATCTACATGGCAAACCGTCCTTTAAACGTTGCCTAACTTTTTCTAATACCTTTTGTCTATGCAATGGGCAAAGGTTGGTTGAGAGATGAAATAAGTCGTCAACTCCATCCAAGGTCTGCCAAAGTTCTTGGGCATGGCGTTTTAAGTTAACGATACATAATACTTGTTGGTGTTGGCTGAAGGTTTCTGCTAGACCTTTCCATGTCAGTTTATTTGGTAGCCAAGTAAAATTTACGCGGCGTAATTTATCCATCATGTTTGCATGATTATCGACAATTTCGTCAGGCTCCCAACCGCCCGAACAATGCTTGATAACTTCTTGATGCAGATGATTAAAAGCCGGTTGCGTTGCGGTTGAGAACACAACACTACTGTTCCAGTGTGTTGCGATATGCGAAACAGCCGCTAAGCTGGGTATTGCCAATTGGGTAGGCAAAGTTTGTACTTCATCGAATAAGATAACAGCATTGGCGATACGATGAATTTTTCGACAACTTGAAGGACGATTGGAAAATAGGGATTCTAAAAACTGTACGCTGGTTGTGATAATAATTGGTGCATCCCAGTTTTCCGATAACAAACGTTGTCGCTTGATTTGCTGCTCTTGTTCTTGAGTGCCTTCGGCATCGGTATTTGCTTGCTCTGCACCTAACCCCGCCATGCTGTGATGCTCTAAGATAAAGTCGTCACCAAAATCGGAAAAAATGTCACGATACACTTTGGCTGTTTGTTCAATGATGCTGAGATAGGGTACGACCATAATGACCCGTTCTAACTTATGTTCAAGTGCATGTTGCAAGGCAAAAGTGAGCATACTTAAGGTTTTTCCGCTACCTGTTGGCGCAGTCAGGGTAAATGCCCCGGTTTTTTGTTGGGCTTGGTGCAGGCAGCTCTGCATTAATTCTTGTCGGATTCCGTTAAGTATTGCTGATGGATTCGGCTGGCTTGCTTTATTATCAATATGGCTTCTAAGTTTTTCTAAAGCCTGTTTAGCCAAGCTATTTTCATCTGGAACATTAAGTTTTAAGCCGGGTTTGCGTTGCAATTTGCCTTGTTCATTTCCGTTGAAATGAGCCTCGGTATCAATAAAATCGGCATCAACTAAAGCTGAAAAAAGGCGGCGTACATCCAACATGTTATCAACACGGGCTTGGGATGGGATTAAAGGACCCGCAAAAAGCCGAGCAGTTAGTTTGGTAAAGCTCAGGCCGTCCTGTATTAAACGGTTTTCCAATAGGTCTATATCAAACTCACTGAGTGTCAGATTTTGCGGATGATTAATCGCTAGCGATTCTGGTTTCAGTTTAGCTAAATCCTCTTTTTGCAGACTCTGTAACCCAATATGATGACCTTGAATAGCAAGAGCAGCAGCAATTGCACCGCCTTTTTTAATGGCTAAGAACGCGCCTTGCGACCAATGATCCAGTCCCTTATCCTGTCCATGCAAGCGATTCTGAAAACGATCACCGTATTTGCCTAAATCATGAAGCAATCCAGCCAACTTCGCTTCTTCTTCACCTTTCCATCCCGCTAAATATTTACCAGCTAAGCTGGAAACCGAAGCCAGATGCTCTTTTAGTAAATGCCACTTTTTAAAATCATTTTCACTATGCGCATAATATATCGTCATTAAATGTAACTACTCAGCCCTTGAAAAATCAGGAAAACTCAAGCACAGTATTGACATGAAAAAACACCCCGACTTAACGGCTCTGACTGAGACGGAAAAAGATGCGCTCATTATAGCCTTGTATGGGGTGATTGATGAGTTACGTCTCCAAA
>CANNKH010000082.1 GCA_947504985.1 Methylococcaceae bacterium
AGCGTAGTCGCAGCAATATTAATACCGATAATAAAGTCAAGCACAAATAAAGCCTCAACAATCAGGAACTTGTATGGCAAAAATACAACAGCCGTCCCCGCGACAATACTCATTATGGTCGCCTGCTTATAATTAGCCTCCAGACTTCTGCCATAAGATTCCGCCAGCGTGAAAAGAGTACGCAATTGTTCCAGATCGTCGTTCATAAGCACTATCTGGGCACTGTCACTGGCTACATTAGTGGCGGCACGGAATGAAATGGACACATCAGCCTCGCGTAATGCAATGGCGTCGTTGATACCATCACCAACAAAACCGATTTTTCGCCCATTGGCTTTAAGCTCCTTGACAATTTTCGCCTTACCCTCGGGTAGGATATTGGCAAAATAACCGTCCATATCAAGCTCTTCGGAGAGCCTTTTGGTCGGTGCATCCTGATCGCCTGAGATGATATAAAGCAATACACCTGCTGATTTAAGCCAATTAACCACCGCTTTAGCTTCAGGTCGCAAACTGGCATCCAGTTCGATGGCACCGACAAGAATCCCCTCTTCCGCCACATATACCAAAGAGATTCCTTCCATTCGGCAACGCTCGATTTCGAGTTGAATGCTATCGGGCAAATCCACACTTTCCATTGTCATAAAACGCTGGCTACCCACCAGCACTTTGCGCCCATTAATCATCACTTTAATGCCATAACCAATCTCATACTGAGTGCTTTCGGTCAACAACAGCTCAAGATTACGCTCACTGGCGGCAGCAAGAATAGATAAGGCGATCGGATGGGTTTGTCTATGCTCGGCGGTTGCAGCAAGTAACAGAACTTCGTTTTCATCACGCCCGTTGATGGTAAGGATACGCACCAGCTTGGGTTGATCCAATGTCAGCGTACCGGTTTTATCAAATACCAAAACATCAAGCTCATTAATCGATTTCAGAGATCGCCCATCTTTAATCAAAATGCTGTGGTTAGCGCCCGCATTTAAAGCATTTAACAAGGTAATCATTTTTAATGGCACAATGCCGATGACATAATTACAGCCTAATACGGCAGCGCCCGCAACGGGACCACCAATCATCCACCCTACCAATCCGCCGCATAACATGGGCCATAAAGTGTGTTCAACTTCCTCCAGATTTTTTGATATATCTTCCTTACCATCATCAACCGTATGATTAAGAATATTTAAAATCTGAGCCGCTGCCGTGTCTCCCCCGCTCTTCTCAACCCGTACCCGCAACCTCCCTGCCAACATAAGACTGGAGGCCAATACCATATCCCCTTTTTCCTTTTCAACGGGTTGCGATTCTCCCGTTAGGCGATGCTGATCTATCGAGGCAGAGCCATCGACCACAACCCCATCGACAGGCACCGTCTGTCCGGCATCAAGTACCAGAATATCGCCGATAACCACGTCTTCAAAAGCGATTTCTACTTCGACCCCCTCTTTATCAATCCAAACATAACGTGGCTGTTGATCAAAAATATTGATCAGGTTTTGGCGAGCACCAATCTGCGTAATCAATTGAATTTTTTGGAATAAGGCAAAAAATAACGAAGCCAATGTCCCTATCACAAAATGACCACTTACCCACATCCAGGTCACATAAAACACAATCGGATGGATGATACGGAACTTGCGATCTTCAACCAGGGAAATATAAGCCTGACGATACCAAGGCCATAGGCTGTAAATACCCACCCCTATCACATAGGGCAAAAAGGGTTGTCCGGTCAGATACATCAACGCGAGCAGACCCGTCGCACCCGTGCTTAAGCCTAGACGGCGGTTAGTTCGTTTTTCTTGTGGGGAAAGCATACGTTTGCTGCCTTGCATCAGCCCCTGTAAATGCGCTTCCCGCGCTTCACCTGCCAATAAGGGATCTATCCGTTTGGTAACAAAGGCTTGGAAGCGTTCGTCAGTATTGGTCAACATCGATTTGATGCTACTGGTTAAATCCGTAAACGCCGTTGCTAATTCAGAAGGCTCTGAATCATCATCCCGTTTAGGAAATAATTGTGAATGCGTAGTCACCACGGCATCACAAACCACATCAGCGGTAGCTACACCCAACACGACTAAAAAATTTACAACAAACATTGAATCAGACTCCAGAATTAGTGAGTTTTAGTTGGTGAACAAAAGACACGAAAAACCCACGATATTTACATTCCCAAGCAACACTAGAAGATAAGCGCCATAAAAAAGCGACCTCATATTTCTTTTCGCTTGGTTGTATCGTGTCTCTTGTGCCCAAGAGGGTATTCCAAATTTTCGTGGACGGTATTATCGTCGAAAAAATTACAAGGGACTGATATGGCAAAGCTCTAACTCCAGATGTTGATCCACGTTAATAAGCTTGGTGTGATAGGTGCCGTCATATTTATTTTCTACAGGCACGGCGTAGGCCATTTTGTAATGGGAATTACGATTCGCCAACGCACCAAGCCGTTCATGGAGTTGATCGACATCCTCTCGAGCACTTAAACCAATGGAATAATGCCAGATGGCATCGTTTCCGAACAACGATTGCATTGCTTCCCTATGATTACCCGCCCGCCGGTTATCCGCAAAAAGCATCTCAGGAGTAATATGGTAGATCACCCCGCTTTTGTCAGGTGGGAGATTTTTATGTGAACGCGAAATATCAAACAACTCCAGCATCAAGACTTGATCCTCAACCTGCAACCAAATACACATGATTTCAGTAGCCGCATTGACCCGCTGTTGAAAATTCTTTGACGCAGGAAACCGTAAATACTTTTTAACTTCAATACTAATCCCTAAGTTTTTATTCAGATGCTCAACCCAATACTCTATACCATGCAAAATCAGCTCGATCGGTTCGATGATTTCAAAACCAATATGATTGAGCCGACGATTTTTGGTCATTGCCAAAATATCCACCGCCAATCCTGGCTCTGTGCGAAAAAAGTCATCGCATAACAAACTATCCAATTGCACCGACTTTAACTCCACGAGGGCATGAAGAATTTTCTCGTAATCACGACAAAGAATTTTTCGGAAGGTGCGCTCGTCATCAATTTGTTTTACCGACAAGGCTTCCCGATATTTCTGCATTAACTCGGTGATTATCGTGTTTACGCGTGCAATTTCGACCATGATATAAAACCTTCGTCGCTAGGGTTAGGATACATTATCCAAAAGGACTTCGGCCTGGGCTTTCAAAACCTGTTGATCCGGTTTGCCGCTAGGCAATAACGGTAGCGAGCCAACTAACATCACCGCGTCAGGTACAGCATATTTGGGAAGAATTTTTGCGCTGGCTGCGCGTATTTCGACATCTGTACATTGAACATCCGGTTTTTTTACACAAAAAGCCACCAATTTTTGCCCTTGTATGCTTTCAGAATTGATGGGCACCACAACCGCTTGACTTACTGAGTCCAGGGTCTCCAAAGCCTTTTCTATGTCAGTCAACAAAACAAGATAACCGCTACGATTAACGCTACTGTCCGCACGCCCAGTCACAACAATCGATCCTTGAGCATCGGATTTTGCAGAATCTCCAGTACGATGCCATTGTTCCGCACGATGCAACCAGTTTCCGGCTTCATCCATGTAACCGTCAAAGCCATAAGGATGACAACAATACAAATCGCCACTGTCGGCTTCGTTAACCCTATCAATACGCAACGCTACCCCAGCCATCGGACGACCAATCGTTGTCATCCGCAAATCCAGCGAATCACTCGGATCACAGGCCGCAATCGGGCCCATCTCGGTACTGCCATATTGGTTAACTAACCGATTACCACACAAGGGATCGAAAACACGAAATAGATCTTCCCTAATCCGTTGCCCCGAGGTAACGATGACTTTATAGGGTCGAGGTGTTTTCCAACCGCGTATCAACATCTCGCACAAGTTGGGCGTAATAAAAGCAATGGTAGGCAAAAAGCGACGTTCCCGATCGAGGTATTTAAGCAAATTACTATTTTCTTGTAAGTCCATCGAACCACCCACCAAAAGCGCAGGTAGAAATTCTGCTCCGAAACCATACATGTGAAAAATAGGCACTGGGATCGCCATTCTGTCTTCTGACGTAAATTGATATTTATTGACACAATTATTAGCGCTACTCAACACATTTTCATGCGAATGAACAACAATCTTGGCTTCGCCCATGCTGCCCGAAGTCCTTGTAAAGAGCTTGCCCGCCGTCTCGATGATCGATAAAGAAGTTACACTCTGATCATGAAACCGAGCTTCCACTTTGATAAATTTGCCCAAATCTCGCTCCCAATCCACGCTATCTTTTGTCTGCATGGGCAAAATCGTAATTCGATAATGGCAAAATTGGGGAATAGGTTTTAAAACAGAAGATTTATCGGCATGTTCCGAGGGCGGTAAAAGCATAAAACCCATGCGTTTCACCAAAAGATAAATCAACAGCAAAGCACTAGGTACGGAGTTAATACATTCGATAGCCAAACAATCAGTCGGCTGAATACCTTGGTCTGCTAAATGGCGATCTATTACCGCCAAAATCTCAGGTAGTTGCGCGTATCGGCAAGTCACCTTGCCATCCGTAAGATAATTCTCTTGAGATGCGCTCGCTTGAGTAACTTTAGTGATGTGGTTTGCAAAATTCATAGTTCGTCAGCCGTCTTATTTAAGAGGTAAGCGCTCGCAATTATATATAACAATTCTTAAATTGCCAGAAACCATCATCACTCAAAATTGAAGCTAGCGCGCCAACAAGTTAAATTAACAAAAATACTTTTTGCCACTAAATCGCTTAATACCAGCATAAAATATTTATATTTGATGCCCCTAAAATGACGGTTCAAATGAATAAATTACTTATGTCGCTTATTATGCAGACACCCAACATCTGCATTTCTATGCGGCATTCTTAGCCTTAAGGTCTTGTGTTTAAAACCTTCAACACCTATTATTGCTTGCCCCAATACCAAATGCGTATTGTTATACACCCGTCCGATGCAGCGGTAAAAAACGCTTTATCTAGCAATCCTCTAAGGCATAGAGGGCGACGATGGATGCCGGAATGATGAGCTAAAATCAATGTACATAACGATGGAGCCAAACGCTGGATGTACTGGGTTTTCCAGAACGTTGCCTGTTTTAGCCGCCCCTTCCTGACGTATAATCTAGTAAATATTTAGGAGATTAAAACTATGCTTGAACACGTTGCTAACGTCGTTACTGCGGATAACGAAGTCAACAAAATGATTGATACATTAAAACGCTTACTGGTAGAAAAAATTAATACCGCCTTAACGCCAGAAGAAATTGATGCTGATGCTTCTATTCTTGAAGGTGAGTTAGGCTTGGATTCAATTATGCTAGTAGAGTTTATATCGCTTTTGGAAGACGGTTTCGACCTTACCTTCGGGGAAAATGAACTGACAATGGATGTCTTTACTAATCTACGGACTTTGGCTGAGTTTCTTGTCAGAAAAAGCACCCTCCAAACCAGCTGAATCCATGTTTATAAAGTCAGCGTTTTTAACCATCAATTCGAGCTTTGCAGTATTTGATCTTAGGTCGTTATGATCATTCGCTCAGTTTCATTAATGCCTACGAGTAACTAGAAATGACTTCAATAGTGAATACTTCTTTAAGCAGTGAAGCAAATATTGAACATGATGCCGTGCTGGATGCCGATATTCAGTTCACTCAGCCTCTTTCTCAATATGCGCTGAATCCTCAAGCTGTTTTTTTAACCGGTGCAACAGGATTATTGGGCGTCTATTTATTAGATGAATTGCTACGGCAATCTCAAGCAGAAATATTTTGTCTCGTGCGAGCAATCGATGAAGACTTTGCCAGACAACGATTAGTGAGTCATCTTCAATCCTATGGTCTTTGGAAACCTGAATATGCCAGCCGGATCTTCCCCGTTATTGGTGATTTGACAGAACCCCAATTCGGCTTGGATGACGCCTTATACCAACAGCTTGCTGAAACAGTAGATGTCATTTATTACAGCGCCGGCTGGATTAATATGCTTTATCCCTACTCCAGATTGAAGCCAGCCAATGTACTGGGTGTAAAAGAAGCACTACGGTTTGCAGGTCTCGTGCAGACAAAACCTTTGCATTTCGTATCAAGTATTGCCGTTTTCTTCAATGACATTCATCCTGAAGATAAGGTTCTTAAGGAAACAGATATTCCGATTTACCATACCAGCTTAAAAGGCGGTTATGGTAAAAGTAAATGGGTAGGCGACCGACTGGTTGCCTCAGCTCAGGAGCGCGGTCTACCGGCAACCATCCATCGTCCAACCCGCATTATGGGGCACAGCCAGACTGGTGCGTTAAACGATAACAGTGAACTCTTGCCTCAGCTGCTGAAAGGCTGTATCAAATTAGGTAAATATCCCGCTTGGGATATAGAAGTAACTATGGTTCCGGTCGATTATATTAGCCGAACTATGGTGCATCTGGCGGCTTCACCTGAAAACTTCAAAAAAGCCTTCCATTATTTTAATGCCTATCCTATTCGATGGCTTGATTTGATGTCGTTAGTCCAGGCACAAGGCTATCGTCTGACTGAAATACCTTATGAGCAATGGATAGATGAATTAAAACAACGCATTGATAGCCAAGACGAACAATACAGCGGTGACAAAGAATTTTATTCCCGCTTGCTATTAGCCTTAAAAGTTCCACATTACTTGTTTTATAAACGCCCCCGCTTTGATTCAAAAAATATCGAAGCAGGTGTGCAAGGAACCAATATTCAATGCCATAAAATTGACGAAGAATTAATTTCAAATTATCTCCATTATTGGCAAAAAAGTGGCTTTTGTCCGAAACCTGACCAATGATAACGCCACGTATTAAATTTGAAATCATCTAAAACCTCTGAAGCGACCGCTAGCTGAGCGAAATCGAAGCCGGCGGCTTAAATTTAATGTTTGATTATCTTCAGTTAGCTTTTTTTAATAATCATTAGAAAATCTGGTAATACTATGTTGTTGTCCTATAGTCATCGTTTTATATTTATTCATATTGCAAAAACAGGGGGGTTAAGCGTACGTGATATTTTAGAAAAATATTCAGAGGAACCGGAAAAATTTAAAATTAAGCGTCCGTTAAAATTAATCAATGAAAAGCACAATATTTTTTATGATGTTTGGCGCAGCTTGTTGCTTCATGCCACAGCACAAGACGCTTTAAACGAACTGCCAGCTGATGTGTTTAACAATGCCTTTAAATTTGCCTTTGTAAGAAATCCATGGGATTGGCAAGTTTCAATGTACCACTTTATATTGAGAGAGCCTAAGTCCACCCCCCATAATTTAGTGAAAAGTTTCGGTTCTTTCGATGCTTATATTAAAGCCGTTGTAGGCACTGATTTTCGCTTTCCTAAAGGCACCACCAAGTTTCAATATGAAATGATTGTTGATGATAATGGAAAATTGTTGGTGGACTTTATAGGCCATTATGAAACCTTAGCAGCAGACTTCGAACATATTTGCCGCGTCATTGGCATCAATGAAAGCTTACCGCATCTAAACCGTAGCGAGCATCGTGACTACCGAAGTTATTACACTGAAGAAACCCGACAACTAATTGCTGAGCATTACGCAAAAGATATCGCACTGTTTGGATACACATTCGATGGCTTAATTGATAGCGAACAAGCTATGACAGAAAAGAGGGTGGAATTATGACAAATTGTATTGAAGCCGTGTTCTTGGCAACCACTCAACAAGAGCTTGCTGAGCAGTACGATAAATGGGCGACCTCTTATGAAAATGATTTGGAGGGGCACGGCGGACCCAGCGAGGCGGTTGAGCAATTTAGCCTTTATGTTCCAGAAACAGCACGAATATTAGATGCAGGCTGTGGAACGGGCATCGTTGGTCAGTTGCTTGCTGAACAAGGCTATAAAAACTTGGAAGGGCTGGATTTATCTACAGGAATGCTGGAAGAAGCGCGTAAAAAGAATTGCTATACCACATTTTACCAACAAGCATTAGGCGAACCTCTAGCGATTCCCGACGCCAGTTTTGATGCCATTGTTATTGTCGGCGTTTTTGTTATGGCACATGTGCGCAGCCATGCCTTCGATGAATTAATCCGTATCACTAAACCTGGAGGCCATATTATTTTCACACTGCGCCCAGAATTTTATGCTAACACTGATTTTAAAGCGAAAATGGATGCCTTGCAGGCTGACGGACTTTGGACGCTGATTAATGTAACGGCACCTTTTCATGGACGATTTAAAGCGCACCCTGATGTCAATTTGCAAGTATGGGTCTATGCAGTTAATGCGTATAACAAATAACTAACCAACATAAAAAAGTCACCACATGAATAGCAACGGACAAGAACACTTAGGTGCCGAGTCACTCTGCACCAATAACTCACCCGCCCTCACTGCAACAGAACAACAGCAACTGACTGAATGGAATGACACACAAACCAATTATCTATTGGAAAAGTGCTTACACCACTGGATTGAAGATCAAGTTGCACGAACACCTGACGCCATCGCCGTAGAGTTCGCCGACGACACCCTAAGCTACCGTGAATTAAATGATCGTGCCAACCAACTTGCCCATTATTTGCAAGACAAAGGGATTAAACCCGACACCTTAGTCGGTATTTGTGTAGAACGATCACTGGAAATGGTTATTGGTCTACTGGGAATTTTAAAAGCCGGTGGCGCTTATGTGCCGCTAGACCCTACTTATCCTGCTGAGCGCCTTGACTTTATGGTGCAAGATGCGCAAACCCCAGTGCTATTGACTCAACAGCATCTGGCAGATTTACTCCCGCAAACGTCCGCGCACCGCATTTATCTGGATAGTGATTGGAACACCATAGCCCGAGCCAGCACCACAACACCCGTCTCAAACACTAATGCAAGCCATCTGGCGTATATGATTTACACCTCAGGCTCAACCGGCAAACCTAAAGGCGCGCTAAACGAGCATCGTGGTATCTGCAACCGCCTGTTGTGGATGCAAGAGACCTTCAAGCTGGATGCAAGCGATGCCGTGTTACAGAAAACACCCTTCAGTTTTGACGTATCGGTATGGGAATTCTTCTGGCCTCTCATGACCGGAGCACGCTTGGTTATGGCAAAACCTGAAGGTCAAAAAGATCCTGATTATTTGACTTATCTTATTCAAACCAAGCACATCACCACGTTACATTTTGTACCGCCAATGCTGCATGTTTTATTAGATGTCTCAGACTTGGTGCATTGCCCTTCTATACGACGCGTTATTTGTAGCGGTGAAGCCTTAGCTTACGAACTACAACAAAGCTTTTTTAAACAGACAAAAGCGCAATTGCATAACCTATATGGACCCACAGAAGCCGCCATCGATGTCACTCATTGGATCTGTCAAGAAAACAGTCCGTTAAGTATCGTCCCCATCGGCAAGCCTGTCGCCAATACCCAGCTTTATATCGTCAATGAGCAAGGTCAACCCACGCAAATAGGAGCGCCAGGCGAATTACTAATAGGCGGCATGCAAGTCGGACGCGGTTATCATAATCGCCCTGAATTAACCGCAGAAAAATTTATCACGAATCCTTTTGGTGACAACCAAGGACGACTATATCGTACCGGCGACTTAGCCCGTTATTTACCTGATGGTAATATCGAATTTTTAGGTCGCATTGATCATCAAGTTAAAGTTCACGGCTTTCGCATTGAACTTGGGGAAATTGAAGTCGCACTGACACAGCATCCCGCCATCAAACAAGCGGTAGTTCTTGTTCACCAGGATAAATTAGAAGATAAGCAGTTAGTTGCCTATTTTGTTGCCGATCTAAGCCTGGTATCTACTAAAGACGATGCCCAGAACTATGTTGCCTTGTGGCAGAATCTATACGAGGAAACCTACAAACAAGCCGCACAGCAAATCACCCAAGAAGTTGATTTAAGTTTTAATATCGGCGGTTGGAACAGCAGCTATACCGATCAACCCATTCCTGAGACAGAAATGCGCGAATGGGTAGAACAAACCGTAGCACGCATTCTGACGCTACAACCCCAGCATGTTTTAGAACTGGGTTGCGGTACGGGTTTATTGCTGTCACGCATTGCACCGCATTGCAACAGCTATACAGGCGCCGATATTTCAGCGACGGGTCTGGATAATATCCGCGCTCTGCAAAACATCCGCAGCGATTTGAACAATATCACGTTGTTAGAACGCGCTGCCGACAAACTGGATGATTTTGCGGATAACTGTGTCGATACGGTAGTTATCAACTCCGTCATTCAACATTTTCCTGATGCCGACTATTTATTGCTGGTATTACAAAGTGCAAAGCGATTGATAAAAGCGGGTGGACGAATTTTCTTAGGCGATGTCCCCAGCTTGCTACAACGTGAAGCTTTTCATACCTCGGTGCAATTGTTTCGTGCCGATGATAGCGATACTTGCGGCGAATTGTGGCAAGGTGTACGACAAAAAATGGACGCTGAAAAAGACTTGCAATTTGCGCCCGCATTTTTCTTTGCGCTTAAGCAAACTATTCCTGAAATCAGCCATGTACAAATCATCCCAAAACCGGGTCGCTCGCATAACCAGCTAACTTTGTTCCGTTATGATGTGGTATTACAACTGGCAGGGTCAACACAACCCGTTGCTGATTTAACTTGGCTTGATTGGCAAGCCGATCATTTAAGTATCGCTGCAACGCAAGTTTTATTAACAGGACAACAAGCCGAACACATTGCAATTCGTGGCATTCCCAATGCGCGATTAATCAACGTGACCAAAGCATTATCCTGTTTGCGCACTGCTACAGCCGATACTAAGGTTAAAGAGGTGCGAAACTACTTGGCTCAACAGTCAGCAATCGGCATTGAGCCAGAAGATTTAACCGAACTAGCAGCCGTTAATGGCTACAACCTGGAGTTAAGCTGGCTAAATGACGATGGCGAGGGTGCGTTTGATGCCGTATTCACACGCCAAGACTTACCGTTCCTACCCGCCGTTTTTGTCAATGAACCACCTACACAGGCGTTAAGCCAGTATGTCAATAATCCACAACAAATCAAGTTGACTCGGCAACTGATGAAGCAATTGCGTGAATTATTACAGGAAAGTTTACCGGAAT
>CANNKH010000083.1 GCA_947504985.1 Methylococcaceae bacterium
ACTAATCCGATTTGGCATATCTTGTCAGCAGAGCAGGCGATATTTGAGCAAGCTTCTGACCAAGCCTTTGGGTTAAATAAAGCCACTGCTCAAGAACGCTTGTGTCATTTCGGCTTTAATCGACTGCTCGAAAAGCCACCGCGCCCGGCGTGGCATTTATTGCTTTCGCAATTCAAAAGCCTGCTTATTCTGGTGCTGATAAGCGCAGCACTATTGTCAGCGACCCTTGGCGATATAACCAACGGAATCGTGATACTCGTGGTGGTTGTCATTAATGCGCTGCTGGGGTTTTATCAAGAATTTCAAGCTGAAAAATCATTAGCGGCGTTAAAAAAGATGCTGGCACTACAAGCTAAGGTGCGCCGTGAAGGCAATACTATAATTATGCCTGCCGAGCAATTGGTACCTGGCGATATTGTTATTCTGGAAGCTGGCGACAAAATACCTGCCGATGGGCGCCTGATTGATTCCCAGTCGCTGGAAGTTGATGAATCGACATTAACCGGTGAATCTGTTCCGGTTGCTAAACAAGTACGGGCGCTTGCAACGTCAACCTTGCCCCTCGCCGAACGCAACAATATGCTGTACATGAACAATGCGGTCACGCGTGGTCGAGCGCAAATGCTGGTGACCGCAACGGGTATGGCAACGGAGATTGGCAAGCTGGCAACACTATTATCTGAGACCAAAGACCGCACCACACCATTACAGTTACAGCTTGATAGTTTGGGCAAACGTTTGACACTGATTGCGTTGCTAGTCGTGGTTGTGTTGTTTGGTAGCGCGTTATGGCGTGGTGAGCCTTTAATTGAAACCGCTTTTACCGCGATTGCCCTCGCCGTGGCCGCTATCCCAGAAGGCTTACCTGCCGTAGTTACCGTAACTTTAGCTTTGGGTATGCACCGCATGGCTAAGCAGCGTGCCATTGTCAAACGCTTGGCGGCCGTCGAAACCTTGGGTTGCACGACCGTTATCTGCACTGACAAAACCGGTACGCTAACCGTCAATCAAATGACGGCTCGCACTTTATTCTATCAAGGCCAAAACTACCGGGTCAGTGGTGAAGGCTATGATTGCGTTGGTGAAATTATAAATCTCGCCAATCACAATAAAGTAATCGATATGAAAAATCTGCTCTTGCCATTGGTTTTATGTAACGACAGTCAGTTGCACGAAAAACAAGTTATCGGCGATCCGATGGAAGGCGCTCTGCTGGTATTGGCCACCAAAGGGGGTATCGATAAACGTCAAGTCACCGAACAACACCCCCGTATTGCTGAAATCCCATTTGATGCGGCACATAAGTTTATGGCAACTTTTCACCATGATGACCGTGATACGGTAACTATATTCATCAAAGGCGCTCCAGAAGTGCTAATTAATATGTGCAATACGATGCTTGATGAACAAAACAATGCCATTGCGATTAATTCAGATAGGCTAATAGCAGAAAATGAGACGATGGCAAGTACGGGACTACGAGTAATCGGCGTGGCGGTACGCACACTATCAATTAGTGAATTTTCAACCGATGCTGATTTATTTAGCTATATCAAGGCACTGACCTTTATCGCGCTAGTGGGTTTAATGGACCCACCACGCGCCGAAGCCCGCGATGCCATCAAGCTATGTCAACAAGCCGGCATTGCCGTCAAAATGATTACTGGCGACCAAAAAATCACCGCGTTAGCGATTGCGAAGGAACTGGGCTTGATCGGCGAGGTAATCGATGGGAATGAACTCGCTGAACTCGACGATGCCACACTGGCAGCGTGCATTAACGCGATTGCTGTATTTGCGCGTACTGCGCCCGAGCAGAAAGTCAGAATCGTCAACGCGTTAAAAGTGGATGGTCATATCGTCGCGATGACCGGTGACGGTGTTAACGATGCCCCTGCTTTAAAAAGCGCCGATATTGGTATTGCAATGGGTATCACCGGTACAGATGTCGCTCAAGAAGCTGCGACAATGATTTTGACTGATGATAATTTTGCCACCATTACCAAAGCCATCAGTGAAGGTCGAGGAATTTACGAAAATATGGTCAAATTTATCCGTTTTCAGCTTTCTACCAATATCGGCGCTATTCTGACTGTCGCTGGCGCCCCTTTGCTGGGCTTACCGATGCCGTTTACTGCAGTACAGTTACTATGGATCAATATCATCATGGATGGCCCGCCCGCAATGTCACTGGGTGTTGATCCAGGCCGCATCGGCAACATGCTTGACGCACCGCGTGACCCGGAAGCACGCATTTTGTCCTTAAAACGTTTTAGTAATCTATTTAGCTATGGCTTAACAATGGCAATCGGTACGCTAGGCGTATTAGCTATGGATTTACAAAATAGCAAACTCCATCACGCCACAACCCTCGCTTTCACGACCTTTGTATTGTTTCAGGTAGTTAATGTATTTAATGCCAGAACTGAAAAAGGGAGCGCATTTAATCGGCATTTTTTTACCAATAAAGCACTTTGGCTCGCCGTTTTCACAGTCATTTTGCTGCAAATACTGGTTATACATTGGCCACTGGCGCAACATATCTTTCATACCACTGATTTAACGCCGACGGATTGGCTGCTGGCTAGCACTGTAGCCCTCTCCGTGCTGGTGCTTGAAGAATGTCGTAAGTTATTAAATAGAATAGTTGTAAGTATTCAGTCCCCCTCTTTGGAAAAGAGGGGTTAGGGGAGATTTTTTAGATACGCCCCCTCGCGTTGCTCTCCCCCTCAGTCCCCTTTATGCCCTTTGGGTACTTTTTCAAAGGGGGAGGTCTATGTTTACAGCGTAATTTTTGGCAGGGGTCTGAATAGTTACGAATCGTTTAAATGAGCGACCAACTTACTCTGCTGACAAGTATTTTCGTTACAAATTAAAAAATCGGCGAATTTTTTCCTGCATTTCCGCTAAGGGGCTTTTGAAAAAGACTTCATTTTCATCCTGTTTATTCTTGTGGCTTAAAAAATCAGAGGTTTGTAATTTTCGTTCAACCAATAATTTTTCAATATGCTCAAGTAATAACGGATGTTCACGTAAATAGGGTTCTATCATGGCTTTATTGACTTCATAAACTACACTTTCCACAGCGGGAATGACAGTAGCATTGCGCGGTTCACCGGTTAATAACGACATTTCTCCAAATACACTGCCTGGGCATAATTGATTTACTTTTTCATTAACACCGGCTTTATTTTTTACAAATACTTCTAACAAGCCTTGATAAACTAAAAATAAAGAACTGCCTTGACTACCCTGTTCAAATAAAACTTTGCCTTTATGTAATACTTTTTTAATTGATTGTTCAGAAATATACTCGGATTCTTTTTCAGTTAAACAGGCAAATAAATCTAAATTTCTTGCCCAGTTACTACGCTTATTTATTGGCGTAGCATACTGATTATTAATATTTTCAGGAAAAACTTCTATTCTTACCGTTGATAAGCTAATGCCACAAAAATTTAAGTCACGTAAAATATTGCGCTGAATTTGTAAACGTATTGAAGATTCCATCGGGTAATCTCTTATCCAAAAAGAGACGCGCCATTCAATCCCTTGAGGCAAAAACTGGACAATACTGACCGAAGGTTCTTTTGGAATATCAGCAAGTTCTTTTACCTGTTTTATTGCAGAAAAAAAGATTCGCTCAACTTCTTGCAGCGTAACTTCGTGTGCTAGCGTAATATTAAAACTACTGGACCATAAATCATCTGGATAAGTGTAATTATTAAAATTTCGCTTAGCAATAACACTGTGCGGTACAGTAACGTGAATATTTTGTTTGGTGATAATTAAAGTTGATCGCCAAGCGATTTGCTGAACCTTACCTACTCGGGAATAACGACCAATACCCACTTCAATCCAATCACCGACCCGATAAGGTTGTTCTAAAGTAATTGCTAAACCATAAAAAAAATCAGCAATCATACTTCGTAATGAAAAAGCCAGAACACCGACAAATACACTAGAGGCAGTAAGTAATGCCGTAATATCTTTATTAAAAAAATAGCTTAAAGCAATCCCGATTGAAACAATACATACAACAATACTATAAATATCAATAATTATTTTTGGCGTTATTGTTCCAGTTTTTCTTGGAAAATAGATTTTCCAAATAAATAGTTCAGAATAACGAATAAATAAATACGTACCATATAACCAAGAAAATATAGGCAATTGATTAATAAAAGCCTTATCAATAATTCTTTTAAAAAGTGATTCTTCTACATTACTATTAAGCCAATCCAAAATGAATGCGGTTTGAAATATCAGTATTAATAAAGTACCTAAAAATAGTGTTGGTATAATTAAGTCAAAGTATTTTTTATTCATTGTGTTATTTTTTTAAAATAAATGCCCATAGAAACATTCAGTACCGCCGAAAATCTTTGTAAAAGCAGCCGCGTTATCGTTCACCACACTGCACGCCTATCTATTTCAGAAAAACAGTATTTTCAACCGGTTAACTTCTCAAAAAATCCTTATGAATCAAATACGCAGTGTGCTATAAATTGACTCGCACCACCCATAACAATAACATAACCCCATTAGGTGAGGAGATTTTATGATTCGCAAAAGCCATACATTGTTAGCGTTGATAATGCTGCTATTCGTATCAAGCCTGTCATTCGCAGAAACAATCACCATCAATATAAAAGATTTCAAGTTTCAACCAGACAATAAAACGATCAATTTAGGCGATAGTATCAAATGGGTCAATCAAGATTCATCCCCCCACACTAGCACTTCAGATAACAATTTGTGGGACAGCGCGACACTCTCTTTAGGTGCCTCGTTTACTCGGATTTTTGATAAAGCCGGCAAGTTTACCTACCACTGCCATATTCACCCCGGCATGATAGGAACGGTAGTTGTTCGTACAGCAGAACAAACTCAAATTAAAATTGGCAAAGACATCATCACCGCAAACCCTAAGCAGTTACCCATTAAACTTAATCTTGCCGGTAAAAACGCGGATCAGGTTTACTTAGGTAGTTACATTGTTAACGCCCAAGGAGGCTGTGTCGATTGTCATAGCTGTCCGTCATACGCCGCAGGACATGATCCTTACAAAGGGGAAATCAAGCAATTTAACAGCCTCTCTTATTTGGCAGGGGGTAAAGCATTCGGACCCTTTATTTCAGCCAATTTGACACCTGACACTTCAGGCAAACCTGCTGGTGTGACACTTGCCGAATTTAAGGACTTGATGCGCACCGGTAACGATCCCGATGTTCCTGGCAATACGTTACAAGTCATGCCCTGGCCTGTTTACGGAATGATGAGTGACCGTGACCTTGAAGCAATCTACGCCTTCTTAAGCAGTATTCCTAAAGCCACACCATCATTGCCTTCGGCTTGTCCATAAAAAAACCTGATCTACTGTAAATCTACAGCGTATTCAACGTCAGTTGTAACTATTCAGTCCCCCTCTTTGAAAAAGAGGGGTTAGGGGATATTTTTTAGATACGCCCCCTCACGTTGCTCTCCCCCACGCCCCCATTTTTCAAAGGGGGAGGTGAATACTTACGTCAGTTAGGACTGTAATAGGTGCGAATTTGTCGCACCTATTACTAACAAAAGATTACCTGATTAGTCCCTGACAAAATCATCAACCAGGAAAAAAATAATGGCTCAATTTACAATAACAGGCGAAATAGATCCTTTTTTACACGTCAGCCTTAAGCGTGGCGAAAAAATTTATTGCGAATCCAACGCTATGGTAATGATGGAGCAAACGCTGGAACTTAAAGGCAAAATGACTGGCGGCCTTGGGGGCGCATTGATGCGTCGTTTTGCTAATGGCGAATCTTTTTTTCAGCAGCATATTGAAGCGACACAAGGCGATGGGGATTGCCTGCTGTCACCCACTTTGCCGGGAGCAATAGAGATTTTAGATGTAGGTAGCAATAGCTATATGATCACCGATGGCGCGTTTGTTGCCGCTGAAAGTGGAGTCAATCTTAATGTACGAACCCAGAGATTAGGTTCAGCACTATTTGGTCAGACCGGCGGTTTTTTTATTTGCGAAGCATCAGGTTTAGGAAAACTTGCCGTGTCGGGTTTTGGTTCTAGTTTTGCGCTGGATGTCGAACCCGGCAAAGACATTATTATTGATAATGCGCATGTCGTTGCCTGGGATAGTCGTTTGCATCATGAAATTTCTGTCGCTACCCAAAGCGGCGGTTTTTTAGGACAGATCGTTAATAGTGTTACCAGCGGTGAAGGCATGGTGCTTAAATTCTCTGGTCAAGGCAAAGTCATCATTTGCTCGCGTAATCGTGAAAACTTTGCTTCGTGGCTACTTAAGTTAATTCCGGGTAATGGCTAGATTTCTGTTGTGCTATTAGCAACGGTTAATCACGAAACTATCCGGCTTGACAAAAAACAGCACATCCCTGTGCATACCAGCAAACCCTCGCTATTCTAGCCGCCTTAAACTTCGTGATGACGAGGTTGTTGTACAAGTAACACTTTAACTATTCTGACAATCACCAGACCAGCCAACGCATAAACCAATACTGAACCAACATAAGACGGAAAATATTGGGCAACGCTTAGCGCGTATGCCATTGATGATAAGTCTTCATAGCGTCCTGAAAACAAGAAAAAACTGCCATTTGAAATAACAAAGGCCGCTGAAGCTGCCAACATGACCAAGCTAATAGAAATAGCCATCTTAGGCAGCGTTAAGGCTTTAAATGTCGAGCAGTACAAGCCTGCCCACCACATCACGGTATAAGTAGGAATCAAGAAAACGTAGGCAGGAGAAATACACCAATCGCTAGTGCCGTTAGCAATAGCGAGATAGTCGATTAAGCCTGCCATTGCCAGCAAAAAAACTAATAACGCCGTTTTGCCATAACGGCCAGCACAATAAAAACCGGCAAAGAAAAAAACCGCTAACGACGCATCGGGAAGATGCAACGTGTCGCCAAAATGATGAAAGCGCGTCAATATCATCAACGCAATCAGAGGAATCGGTAAATAGTCAATTTTTAGCCATTGTTTAGTCATGTTAAGCTCCAAGTGTGGTCAGTTATTGTAATGGATAGACACAAAGAAGTTCCTATCCGGGGTGTTGTAATTATTGGCGGTTTGATAGCGTTCATCCAGTAAATTATTTAACTTGGTGCTGAGCATCCAGCTTTTATTGATATGCCAAGCGGCACGTAAATCCAAGGTGACAAAACCATGCAGGTTGACCGGTGTCGCTGGGAAAGTATTATAGTCTTTATCAGGCCGGTCGCCTTGAGCCAACACATTAACCCCAACATCAAACACGCTTATTGAACGTGACAAGTCGAAAGACAACGATTTATCAGTGCGGCGTTGCAAACGTTGACCGGTTTTCAAGTCGATAGGTTCTAGCAAATTCAGGCTTAATTTATGATGCCAACCTAGCCAATCCGTGCTGATTTGCGCTTCTATGCCTTCAATACGCGCTTTATCCACATTAACCGGCGACCAACCGGAAATCAATTGCTCAACATCGGTATGGTAAGCCCTTAGCTCCCATTGCAGCCTATCGTGATCGCCTGCTAGCCCGACTTCAAATGACCGCGATTCTTCCGGTTTTAACAGCGGATTACCACCGCCATACCCCGTATCAGGCCAATAAAGTTGATTAAAAGAAGGTGATTTGAACGCGTTGCCAAAGCTTGCAAACGGACTGATGCCATAATCAGAGTTAAAGCGCCAGCCGACATTGCCGGTAACGTAATCGCCAAAGGCCTGATTGTCATCCCAACGCACCGAGGCATTCACAAAATGATTATCGAACAATCGGCTATGCCATTCAGTGAACACCCCAACATCATAACGGGACAATTCGCTATAGGTATCAAAGCCCGGATTGAAGGTATCCAGATCACTGCTTTCAACTTCATCTACGCGATAGTCTGTGCCAACGATAAGTTGATGCGCATCGCTTAAATGCAGTTGATTTAGCCAACTGGCATTCCAACGGGCCGTGTTATAACGGTTCTCAAAGGTATTATCGGCTAAAAAGGTATCCAACTCATCAAGGCTTTGCCCTAAGCGTAACGTGCTATGCCAGTTATCCATGATGTCCATATTGCCGGCGATACCGACGACCTGATTAACAAACGCCGAGTTATCGCCGCCGCCAAATGCTGGGTCATTATCGTATTCATTGATGCCTTCCGAGCGCATAAAAAACGCCTCAACTTCTGCTTTATCACTAAAACGGTGACCAATACGGGCATTCAGACCGGTGTTTTCATAACCGTCACGGTCAGGATCGGCGTGTTGTTTGTTGTTAAAACCTTGTGAATTGATATGTGAAACACCCAAGTTATACCAGTTACGCCCCGTGTTGCCACTGACTGTTCCCGAGGTACGCGCCGTGTCATAAGCGCCGCCGCCCGCGTCGAGCGTAATCTGAGGTTTATCATTGCGGCTACCCTTGCGGGTAAATAGCTGGATAACGCCACCGATAGCTTCCGAACCATATAAACTCGATTGCGGGCCACGAATAATTTCCACGCGCTCAATTTGATCGATGGGAATCAGTTCAAAAGGTGTCGTACCGACGGTCGCAGAACCCACTTTAATACCATCAATCAAGACCAGAACATGATCGGTATTAGTGCCACGCAAGAATAAACTGGTGGGTTGTCCATAACCCCCATTTTGGGCAATATCGACGCCAATAGTACCTTTAAATAAATCCGGCAGGGTTTTCACCTGCAAGCGTTCAATATCTTGCCGGGTATAAACCGTCGCTCCGGTCGCTAATTGATTTTGTGGGGTTGCTGTTCTTGTTGCAGTAACGACGACACCGGGCAGATTTGCCATGTCTTGTGTGAATATTTCTTGAGCGTGTAAAGATGGATTAAAACCGACTAACAGTAATGACTTGATGATGATTTTTTGCATAATGTCCTCTCGGGAGCAATGTTGCGCCGCCCGCGCAATTGCGAGTTAAATAAACAGCGAGGGACGAACAACAAAAGAAGAGAATTTCTTGCAAGATAAAACAGAAGAGGCACTTTTCTTTTCGTAGAACAGCCCTCCGCTGCACCGAATATACTTTGAGGCCGGTCTCCGGGCTTATAAGTGGCATTAGCCTGAATCGTCACCTTCCCATGCAATACACACAGTGGCATTTTAACGATTCTTTTACTTATTTACCGTTGCGGGGGCAGCGTCGGATTTGGATAAACCTCACCGACTTCCCGTTTAACCATCAGGTAAAAAACCTTCTGGAACCTTAAAGCAAGGCGGCAATTATAGGGATTTAAGCCGGTAAAGCAAGGTACGGAGCAACAGATAACACCTGTTGAGTGACTGTTTTAGCTGTAATGCCGCGTGTTTTATATAAGCCGAGGCAAGGCAATCTGCATAAAAGTGATCGCTGGCTGAGCGAAGTCGAAGCCAATTGTTCACTTCAACTCCGCTCAGCGAACGGCTTGATCTTAAACGGCTCAGCCTTACACTGACAGCCAATTTTTTCTAGGATATTCAGCCTATTATCGGCATCAACTTGAACCACATCAGCCAATTCGTTCAACAAGAATGGCTCTGCCGACTGCATCTGTAGATGTAAAACCTCAAGAGTCGCTTCGGAAGCGTCGTTTTCCTGCGCTTGGCGTTGGCTGATACGCGCGGACAACACCGCTTCTAGAACATTGAAATCAAGGATAAAAAACGCGACATCATCTTCTTGCGCCAATTGTTTAAATTGCTGCCGCTGCACGGTTGCTAAGAAAGTCGCATCGACAATAGCGCAAAAACCCGCCTGTATAACAATTTTCGCTAATTCCGCGAGACGCTGATAAGTCTGTTGGCTAGCTGTTTGCGTATACACCTCGCCATTAGTTTGTTCGTTAGCAATATAGCCAAACAACCGTTTACGCTCTATATCCGAACGCAAGTAGATTGCGCCGATTTTCTCTGCCAGTTGGGCGGCAAATGTCGATTTACCAGAACCTGAATAGCCATGCGTGATGATTAAACAAGGTTTGCCTCTCGCGGTAAAAGATTCAGCAAGCTGCGCAAAAACACCATATTCGTCATGCGTCTTCTGGTAAGTATCGACATCGCTTAACTGAGTCATACGCAACAAAGCCAACTTAGCCCGTACCAGCGCACGGTAAGTCAGGTAATAAGGCAACATGCCCAGCCCCGCATAATCACCGGTTATTTGCAGATACCGATTGAGAATACGGTAGGCATAATCACGATAACCAAATCTCAGTAAATCGGTCATTAAAAAAGCGATGTCGCTGATAACATCAATCCAGCGCAGTTCAGCGTTAAATTCAATACCATCAAACAACACGATTTGCTTGTCGATAAGTGTCAAATTACCTAAATGCAGGTCGCCATGACATTCACGCACATAACCTTGTTGTTTACGCCACTGCATCAAAGCCGCCCTACCCTGCCATGTATTATCACCCCAAGCCTGTATAGTTTTCATTTGCTGTTGTTCAGAATCATCTTTAAGCAAGCCATTTATTTGCTCAAAATTCTCGACAAACCAATGCCTTATCGTTGAGCTATTACCATAAGATGACGCCTTATCTGCTCGCGCTATAAGTCCGTGAAAGTCAGCTAACTTATCGGCGATTTGATCGCAGCAAGCCGCGTCAAGCTGACCATTTGCCGCCAACTCACCCAGCAATTGATCCGCCGGAAACTGACGCATTTTAACGGCATATTCAAACGCCTGCCCTGCTCCGCCGAATGTTGGCTTATCAGGCGTGCCTGTTATTGGCAAAACATCAAGATACAGAGCGCTAGACAATCGCCGGTTAAGCCTTAATTCTTCCAGACAATAAAAATGGCGTTTTTCCAGTGTAGAAAAGTCAAGAAAGCCAAAATTAACGGGCTTTTTTATTTTGTAGGCATACTGACCGGTTAGTAGAACCCAGGAAATATGGGTTTCAATAACTCGAATTGAAGCTACCGGATGCGGATAAACATCGGCATGGCATAACGCATGAATCAACGGGGGATAGGAGGGGGTGGCGTTCATAGGAATTTTTCGCTCAAAAAGCTAAGTTTGTTTCGGTGGGCAAAAAAGCGTGCCCAC
>CANNKH010000084.1 GCA_947504985.1 Methylococcaceae bacterium
AAGCGCTTTTTATCAAGGCATCATAAGTGGTGTTAAGCCCTTTGCCCGTGGCTTCTCGCAATGTGGCAAGCGTACTGTCTTCGGGGTGAATTTCCTGAGTTTCCAACGGCCGGCGTGTTAATAGCTTGCGAGCGATGTCAGATAATGAGCGTTGCTCACAGGACATTTCGGCCGCATTAGTCGGCGGTGCGACGGCTTGGGAGGCGAGGGCGGCGTTTTCCAAACGAAGAGGTTGTTTGCTGGCGATGCCGTTATTTCCAGTGACCCAGATGCCGGCGTTAGTATCCCGAACGCCAAACGGCGACACACCATTGAATATGTTATTGGCGCGTCCATCCCAAAAATTGCGGAAGTTATAGGCGGCATTGATAACGCTAGGGGCTTGCCGTGGTTGAACTTGACGTGTGTTCAGATGGTTTCTATGGAAAATGGCATCTGGACGCGACGTGCAGTTGTCTTGCGAGCTATCTAAGGCGCCCTGCCCATTGAAGCGCTCTAAAAATACGCCCGCTGATGAAACGACATCGTCCGTGCTAAACACGACTGCGGAGTCTTTATCGGTAGGGTTGGCGAGTTTATGTAGCGGGAAATCGCTACGTTTGAGGGTGTAATTGGTGCCGCCTTGACGACCCGATGCCGTGCCTTCAAACGTGTGTGTTGTTGGTGTCTGCGGATTAAATTTTCCGGGTGATAATTGGTTTTTAATACGACCGTCAGCACCTGCATGAAAATGGCAAGAGGCGCAGGCCATGCCGTCACTACCGACATTGACATCCCAGAATAACGCTTTACCTAGCTGGATGGCGACCGTTTTGTCGATGACTATTGGCGCGTCGCCATCTAGCAATCCTGGCGTAACAGGAATATCGACCCCTTGTAGTGGGGGCGGTGTATTCCCGTGTGCTATGGCTTCTCCCGCCAGTAACGTCGCTAGCAATAAAATGGTGCCCGGTATAGCAATAGCATGACTAGGTTTTGGCGGCCTCGCTTTTAAACGGTGATTTGTACTCATAATTTACCTGTTGATTGTTGTTTCGTACCTTAATAATGACTGCCAGTTCTTTGAGGGCTGGCAGTCATGGTCTCCATCCAAGGCTACAATACACGCAACGAAGTTGTTTTGTACCCCTTCCTTATCTTACTGCGATGGGTGTCTTATTAGAATTCTAATAACAACGGTTTAAGGCGCAACCGTTACACTAACGTTAACGTCATGGCTTATGGTCAGATCAACGTTGGCGTCAGGATTAACTCCACCAACAACGAAGATATAATCACCGTTACGTGGCGCTCTGAACGTCAGTTCCAATTGACCTGAAACGCTGTCTTCCTTTGCGCCCATGCCTCGGATTATTTTGTTACCGTCAACGTCATAAGCATGCGTGACGTGGCGCATAACAAGATTGCCTAGCTTCTCGCCAGTGGTTTCGTCGGTAACTCCAAATTTAGTGAAATTGGCGTTTTGTGGATAAAAATGATCAACAACATATTTGTTGTCAACAGTATCGTCTGCGCCGCGATACCAAACCGTGATACCTGGATGTATGCCCGCATCGACGGCAGTCATATTGATTGTTACCGATTGTCCTCGCTTGGCTTTGAAACTACCCCAGTCGGAGCTGTGTGTCCAACCCATATCGCCAAATGCAGGGTCTCTCCAGCCTTTACTTTTGACGGAAAAAACATCATTAGTCGCATCGCTAGTAAAGTCGAAAATACTCGAAGGTATGGTTGCGGCTTGGCTGGCGGAGGCAGCTAGAAGACCGGCGGCAACTAAAGAAATAAAAAGGGCAGATTTGCGATTTGCTTTCATATAAATATTTTCCTGTAAAACTATAGGGTTTTTAAAAGTGACTAACCTGATTTTCAGCTATTTTTAAAAAAATCTGAATAAGTTGTTGCGTCCATCGTTTACTCACGGAACGGGTGCGCTACTGTTTATTCTGAGCTTTCTTAAGTGATTGCTGTTTGAACAGGCAATGCAATAACAAGTGATTGCCTATTTATAAAAGCATATTTTGTGCCGTTAAATTTTTATTAGCTTAATCAATTTGTTATTGGTTTAATTGTGACGCGTGTTAATTAAACTGTGTTATATCGCTTAATTTATATTTGCTAATAGGTTAAATCACTTATTTTTTGTATTGTTATAATGAGGTGATAGACCGGATTTAAGCTTGGCAAGTTTCTTTGTTGGGGGCGCTTATATCGTGCTATTTTATGATCTTTCATTCGCAATTCATGGATGATTTAATCAATCATTTTCTGAGTTATTCAAACAGCTCAGAATCCTTTTTGTTGTACCGGCATTTCCGGCTGCTAATTTAAACTTGTGCGTTCCATGATATTGCTAAGCCTATTTTTAATTGCATTGTTGAACTTTTCATATTTGATTAGTTGCTATTTTTTTCCTGCACTTGATGATAAAAACAGCTTGCTGTTGTTTAATGGCTTGGCCTGCCTGTGCCTAATGGGGGCTTATTATCGAAAAATGCTTGATGCCAAGCGTCAGGTTACGCAGATCATAAAGCCGGATCAGCCTCCGATTGAAATTGATGGTGTTAAGGATTTGTGTTGGTTGGATTGCTTGCCTGAGTTTTTGTGTATAAAAGATACCCACGGTCGTTGGCTAAAGGCTAGTCGCCCTTATTTGCTTGGTTTTAATTTACAGGATGTCGATTATGTGGGTAAAACCGATGACGAATTGATTCAGTGTTCAGAGAGCGATGTTCAAGCATTAAAATTAAGTGCGATTCAAGATAAAAGTGCGTGGCATCTAGGGCAACCGGTAAAAGAAACCAAAGCCATTAGTGGTAGTGATAAAAAAAACAGTTTTTTTGAGATTACCAGAACACCGGTATTTGATGCCGAGCAAAATCGATTAAAGCTGATTATCACCGGACGCCTTGTTGACGATGAAGAAAAATCATCATCAGATGTGCTCGCTTATACGATGGAAGTCTGTCATTTGAATATTGCCTTTTTAGATGCAAATTTCAGAATTAGCTGTATCAATAAAATGTTTTCTTCATTAACAGGTTACCTTATTGAAGACGTAGAGAATAAAGTCTTATCTTGTCTAATCGAAGGCGATTTTGTGTTGACGCGCAAGGATTTTATTAATGCCGACAATGCGCACTTCTGGACGGGTGAATTACGATGTCGACACAGGAATGGTCAGTTCTTTCCAGTCAAGCTGGATATTACCCAGATAGCAAAAGATAATCAGGAGCTAAGTTACTTTGCTACGTTGAAGGATATTACCCTTCAGAAGCAATCTGAACAGCACATTATGAAGATTGCCCATTCTGATGATTTGACGGGGCTGGTTAACCGAACCCTGTTTGTTGATCGGTTGAACCGGTTTTTAGCGGAGTCAAAACATCTCCAACGACATGCCGTTGTTTTTTGCATCAATCTCGACCGCTTCAAAGCGGTCAATGACTCACTTGGGCATGGGGCTGGTAATCAATTACTTAAAGAAGCCGCCGCCAGATTGCGGTCATTAATGGGTAATCGGGATGTGGTTGCACGCTTGGGTGGTGATGAGTTTGCTTTGTTGATTTCAAATGAAAAAGCGCATGAACAGGCCATGTATTCGGCATCTTTGATTGCAGGAGAAGCACTGACTAAATTATCGGAAACCTTTTATGTTCACAAACGTGAGGTTTTTATAAGTGCAAGTATCGGTATTGCCATTTATCCTGAAGATGGAAATACGGCTGAGATATTGTTAAAAAACGCCGACATTGCGATGTATGAAGCAAAACGGCAAGGTCGTAATAACTATCAATTTTATAAAAAAGATCATGCCGATGCGGCACAAGATCGCCTTTTGATGGAGCTAAATTTACGCAAAGCAATTGAAAAGAATGAGTTACAGCTGTATTACCAGCCGCAATACTATGCCGCCAGTAGAAAACTTTTTGGCGCCGAAGTTTTAATTCGTTGGCTGCATGGCGCTGACGGAGAGATCAAAATGATACCGCCTGATAAATTTATTTCCATTGCCGAGGAAACTGGGCTGATTGTCGAAATTGGCGAGTGGATTATGCGTACCGCTTGTTTTCAGCTTAAAAGATGGTTAGATGCGCACTATGAATTAAAACAGGTTTCGGTTAATGTGTCAGCAAGGCAATTTACTGACAATAATTTTTTGAAAACAGTAGAAAGTGCGCTTTTTGATGCGCAATTAAATGCAGAGAATCTGGAGCTTGAGTTAACAGAATCTTTGCTGGTGGGTGACATCAAACAAATTGAATTGCAATTGTACCGATTAAAGAAAATGGGTATAAAGATAGCACTTGATGATTTTGGCACGGGTTATTCATCGTTATCCTATTTAAAAAATTTACCGATTGATGTTTTGAAAATTGATCAATCTTTTATCAGGGAAATGACGATGGGATCTAAGGATGCAAAGCTTGCCGCTACCATTATTCAGATGGGGCATTCTCTAGGACAAAAAATAATTGCTGAAGGTGTAGAAACAGAGCAACAACTGATGTATTTAACGCATCGTGGCTGCGATATTATTCAAGGTTATTATTTCAGTAAGCCATTGCCTGTTAATATAATGACGGAATTATTGATCTCTGGTATGAAGGGTGGTGCCGACGTGAACAAAACAGAAAGCCTGTTTGAATCTAAATTTTAGGATTTTGACTTACAGCGGTTTCAACGTCGGTTAGGGTCGGCAACATAATGACGGCCAGTTCTTTGAGGGCTGCCCGTCATGGCATCCTAACTTGACCTGAAAAACGCTGTAATTTAACAGACCCTATTAAGGCTTCAATAGGTCTGCCGTTTGCGGATCAACTAATTAAAACGGGTGCATTGATTCCTGTCATTTGTATATACTATGCGCCGATATAAGCTCTTTCAACCTTCACGACTATTGTTGAACTCTGCGTGAGGTCAACATCACCGACATATTCCAAGTAATGACTTTTACAGCCATGCGCCACCCAGCTATACGATCAAACTCTCACAGGATCGAACTCAACAGGATTAACTAATGATGAATAGTCTAATTTCAGAAATTACCGGGCAGAATGATATTGATCCGGCAGAAACCCGGGAATGGATTGAGGCTTTGCAAGCTGTTTTGGAACAGGATGGCAGCGAGCGTGCCCATTTTCTGATTGAACAACTGGTTGCTGTCACGCGACATTCAGGATTTGATATTCCTTTTAGTGCCAATACGGCTTATCTCAATACCATACCGGTTGAGAGGCAGGCTCAGTTCCCAGGCGATGCCACTACAGAGCAGAAAATTCGTTCCTATGTGCGATGGAACGCCATGATGATGGTATTAAGAGCTAATAAACATACTAATGTGGGCGGTCATATTGCCAGTTTTGCTTCGGCCGCAACCTTATATGATGTTGGTTACAACCATTTTTGGCATGCGCCTTCCGATCAGCATGGCGGTGATTTGGTTTATACCCAAGGTCATTTGACACCAGGTGATTATGCACGGGCTTTTCTGATGGGGCGGTTTACCCAGTCGCAAATGGATAATTTCCGCCAAGAGGTGCATGGCAATGGCTTGTCGTCTTATCCGCATCCCTGGTTGATGTCAGATTTTTGGCAATTTCCTACCGTATCAATGGGATTAGGGCCGATTATGGCCATTTATCAAGCACGCTTCATGCGTTATTTGCAAGATCGGGGTTTTGCCGACACAGCAAATCGTAAAGTCTGGAGTTTTCTTGGTGACGGTGAAACTGATGAGCCAGAATCATTGGGCGCTATCGGTATGGCAGGACGCGAAAAGCTGGATAATCTTATTTTTGTGATCAATTGTAATCTACAGCGATTAGATGGTCCGGTACGAGGTAATGGCAAAATTATTCAGGAATTGGAAAGTGAGTTCCGTGGTGCAGGGTGGAACGTTATTAAGCTGGTTTGGGGGCAACGTTGGGATACTTTGCTTGCACGCGATAAGGAAGGTTTGTTGATTGCCAGAATGATGGCTTGTGTCGATGGTGATTTCCAAACTTTTAAAGCTAAAGACGGTGCTTATGTTCGTGAGCACTTCTTTAACAGCCCTGAATTAAGGGCAATGGTCGCCGACTGGTCTGATCGCGATATTTGGGAGCTTAATCGTGGCGGACACGATCCCGCCAAAGTTTATGCTGCCTTCCATGCCGCTGTTAATCACCAAGGTCAACCTACCGTAATCCTGGCTAAAACGATCAAAGGTTATGGCATGGGCGATTCGGGACAGGCGCAAAATATCACCCATCAACAGAAAAAAATGAGCCCTAGTTCGCTTGGGCATTTCCGTGACCGTTACGCCTTGCCAGTGAGTGATGACGAATTGCATGAACTGCCGTATCTGACCTTTCCCGAAGGTTCGAAAGAGCTGGAATATATGCGCCAGCGCCGTGCTGAACTCGGTGGTCATTTGCCGTCCAGAAGAACGAAATCTTATGCTTTGGATGTGCCGGTATTGAGTGATTTCAAAGCCTTGCTGGAAGCGAGCGGTGAAGGCCGTGAAATTTCTACCACGATGGCTTTCGTGCGATTAATCAATATTCTTGCTAAAGACAAAAACATCGGCAAACGTATTGTGCCGATAGTACCTGATGAATCAAGAACCTTTGGCATGGAAGGCATGTTTCGGCAATTGGGTATTTGGTCGCAAGTCGGTCAGTTGTACACGCCACAAGATGCCGATCAATTGATGTTTTACAAAGAAGACAAGCACGGGCAGGTCTTACAGGAAGGCATCAACGAAGCGGGCGGTTTGTGTGACTGGATAGCGGCGGGTACGTCTTATTCCACGCATAACGTGCCGATGATCCCGTTCTTTATTTACTATTCCATGTTTGGTTTCCAACGAGTCGGCGACTTGATTTGGGCAGCCGCAGACCAACGCACACGCGGCTTTTTAATGGGCGGTACGGCTGGACGTACCACGCTGAACGGCGAAGGTTTGCAACACGAAGATGGGCATAGCCATTTGATGGCGGCGACCGTGCCTAATTGCGTATCTTACGATCCGACTTACTCTTACGAGTTGGCGGTTATTATTCAGGACGGTTTACGTCGCATGTATGTGGAACAGGAAGATGTGTTCTATTACATCACCGTCATGAACGAAAATTATGAGCATCCGGCGCTGCCTAAAGGCGAGGAACAAAACATACTTAAAGGCATGTACCGTTTCCGTCAAGGCGGCATATGTAAAGCACCGCGTGTGCAATTGTTGGGTTCAGGGACTATTTTCCGTGAAGTCGAATTTGCCGCCGAATTGTTGCACAACGATTGGGGCGTGGAGGCCGATTTATGGAGTTGCCCAAGTTTCACCGAATTGGCTAGAGATGGGCAGTTGTGTGAGCGCTGGAATCGTCTGCATCCTACCGAGCCACCTAAACAACCGCATGTTACGCATTGTCTGGCGAATACTGTCGGTCCAGTTATTGCCGCAACCGATTACACCCGCGCGTTTGCCGAACAAATCCGCAGTTTGATTGCTGTCTCTTATACTGTTTTAGGTACAGATGGTTTTGGTCGTTCCGATACCCGTGAAAATTTACGCCGCTTTTTTGAAGTCGATCGTTACCATGTTACTGTCGCTGCGTTAAAGAGTCTGGCAGATTTGGGGCAATTTGATCTCGCCAAAGTTGATGTGGCGATTGCCAAATATGGCTTGGTAGCAGATGCAAAAGCACCGTGGCTAATCTAATCGAAGGATAAGAATATGACCGATAATACTATGGCTAGGTTGTGTGAAATTAAGGTTCCTGATGTCGGTAACGTGCCGTCAATTGATGTCGTTGAAGTGTTGATTAGTGTTGGTGACGTTATTGCATTGGAGCAAACGGTTGCCACATTAGAAACTGATAAAGCCACAATGGAACTGCCATCGAATGCAGCAGGAACGGTTCAGCAGGTTTTTATTAAGCCGGGCGATAAAGTCTCTGAAGGAACATTGATTGCCACTGTAATGACTGTCGCTGCATTGGCTGGTGCAGAAAAGCCAGCAGCACCGGTTTCGGTAGTTGCTGAGACAGCATCTAAAGCACTGGTGAATCAGCCTACGCCAGTTACACCGACGCAAAAAAAAGAGGCAATTGTTTTCGAGCCTGTGCCAGTATCAGGTGCGAAAGCACATGCTTCACCTTCTGTTCGTTTATTTGCCCGTGAATTGGGTGTGGACATTAGTAAAGTCAAGCTAGGTAGTGGTCGTAAGGGACGTATCCTGAAAGATGATGTGAAGTTGTTTGTCAAGAACGTCATGATTGAAAGCGCTACTGCAACAGGTGCAGGTATTCCATCAATACCTGAGGTTGATTTTTCTGTATTTGGCGAAACTGAAGTTCAAAAACTCAGTAAAATTAAACGCCTGACCGGACAAAATTTGACCCGTGCCTGGCTTAATTTACCGATGGTCACTTACCATGACGAAGCCGATATTACCGATATGGAAGCGTTTCGTAATCAGCTAAATGCTGAAAAAGGTAAGGATGAAGTCAAAATTACTGGTTTGATGTTCATTCTTAAAGCCCTAGTTGCTGCAATGCAACAGTTTCCCAGCTTTAATTCCTCGCTTTCCAGCGAGGGTGAGAATCTGATTTTGAAAAAATACTTCAATATCGGTATCGCTGTTGATACGCCGAATGGTTTGGTCGTTCCTGTCTTGCGTGATGTCAATATCAAAAGCATTAATCAGTTAGCCGTTGAATTGGCGGAAAAAAGTGCGAAAGCCAGATTAGGCAAACTGTTGCCCGCCGATATGCAGGGCGGTTGTATGACGGTTTCCAGTCTGGGCGGTATCGGCGGCACGGCGTTCACACCGATAGTTAATGCGCCGGAAGTGGCGATTTTGGGCGTGACCCGCGCCAAAATGCAGCCGGTTTGGAACGGTAAAGAATTTATCCCACGCTTGATGTTACCGCTGGATTTGACGTATGACCACCGCGTTATTGACGGTGCTGAAGGTGCGCGTTTTATGGCGATGGTTAAGCAAAATTTAAGCGATATTCGCCGCTTGTTACTTTAATTTAAGGGAGTCTGATATGACTGAAACAGTTCTCAACGCAGAAGTTCTGGTATTGGGCGGCGGCCCCGGCGGTTACAGTGCTGCTTTTCGTGCGGCAGATTTAGGTAAGCAAGTGGTGTTGGTTGAGCGTGAACCGGTATTAGGCGGCGTTTGTTTAAATGTCGGCTGCATTCCGTCCAAGGCCTTGCTGCATATTGCCTTGGTTATCCATGAAGCCGAAGAAATGGCGGAACACGGCATTAGCTTCACTAAGCCAACGCTGGATCTGGATAAAATTCGCGCGTGGAAAGAAAGCGTGACCAAGACATTGAATAGTGGTTTATCTGGTCTTGCCAAACAGCGTAAAGTGACTGTTATACACGGTACAGGACAATTTACGTCCGCTAATAGTTTAGCCGTGCAAAATGAAACAGGTACGACACAGATTAATTTTGAACAAGCAATTATCGCTGCGGGTTCACAGCCCACTAAAATCCCCGTATTTCCTAATGACGACCCTCGTTTGTGGGATTCCACTGACGCGTTGGCATTGACCCAAATCCCTAACAAATTATTGATCGTCGGTGGCGGTATTATTGGTTTGGAAATGGCGACCGTTTACCATGCGTTGGGTTCACAAATCAGCGTGGTTGAATTGATGGATCAAATCATTCCTGGCTGCGATAAGGATTTGATTACCCCTTTGTTCCGGCGTATCAAAAAACAATACCAAGAGATATGGCTGGAAACTCGTGTCACCGCGATAGAAGCGCAAGCAGATGGTCTAAAGGTTCTCTTTGACGGCAAAGGTGCACCAGAATCAGAACTGTTCGATGCCGTACTGGTTGCTGTAGGTCGTCGACCTAATGGCAAATTGCTTGCTGCTGAACAAGCCGGTGTACATGTCGATGAACAGGGCTTTATTGCTGTTGATAAACAACAGCGCACCAATGTCCCGCATATTTTTGCGATCGGCGATATTGTTGGTAATCCGATGCTGGCGCACAAAGCCGTACACGAAGGCAAAGTCGCCGCCGAAGTCATTGCCGGGCACAAAGCCGGATTTGACGCACTGACGATTCCATCCGTTGCCTATACTGACCCTGAAATTTCCTGGATGGGGCTCACTGAAAATCAGGCTAAACAGCAAGGCATTGAATACGACAAAGGCGTTTTTCCGTGGGCGGCAAGTGGTCGTTCATTAAGCATGGGGCGCAAAGAAGGCATTACTAAGATCCTCTGTGAAAAAGAAACCGGACGAATTCTCGGCGCGGGTATGGTGGGTCCCAATGCAGGCGAATTGATCGCCGAAGCGGTGTTGGCATTGGAAATGGGCGCTGATGCTGAAGATATCAGTCTGACCATTCATCCACATCCCACCTTGTCGGAAACTTTCGCCTTTGCCGCTGAAATGATCACCGGCACGATTACTGATCTGTATATCAAAAAATAACGTCCGCAATCGCATCTTATTGTTAATAACTTAATGATTTTAAACCTAAAAAAACAGCCTGGGCTGGCTGATATTATGCAGTCTTTGCTGTGTTTTCGTATTGTTGCTTTTATGGCGTTAAGCGATGTTCGCGCCCGTTATAAACGTAGCGTACTGGGTCCGTTATGGCTTACATTGGGTACGGCGGGTGGCTCAGCGGGGCTGGGGTTTATCTGGAGTGAGTTGTTACATATTGATGCGACTACGTTTGTTCCTACGCTTACTGCCGGACTGATACTCTGGCAATTTATCTCTGGAATAATTAGCGAATCAACCGTGCTGTTCAGTCGCCAAGCACCGATTATCCGCAATTTAAATTTACCGTTAGCGATACATCCGATACAGCTTTTACTCAGGCATCTGATCAATTTCGCGCATAATGCACCGGTTTTTTTTATGGTTGCCGTTTTTTTAGGGTTGCCTATCAATGCCAATGCTTGGCTGGCACTGCCGGGTTTATTTCTGGTGGCATTAAACCTGCTTTGGCTGGCTTTGCTGATTGGCTTGCTCGGTGCCAGATTTCGCGATCTTGAATATCTTATTGCGAC
>CANNKH010000085.1 GCA_947504985.1 Methylococcaceae bacterium
AAATTCAGCGTCATCATAAAAGCCGCCGCAGAAACCTTATCCGTCGTTCGTACCGATGACAATCTGCTATT
This sequence comes from Methylococcaceae bacterium, assembly GCA_947504985.1. GTDB lineage: Bacteria > Pseudomonadota > Gammaproteobacteria > Methylococcales > Methylomonadaceae > Methylovulum. The sequence goes on from CANNKH010000085.1 coordinate 72, forward strand.
TGCCCGCGTTTGTTACCATCTCGGTAATCGCCATATCGCCCTGCAAATTATGCCCGGCGAATTGCGCTATCTTAGCGACCATGTACTCGATCACCTGGTTGAAGGCTTGGGGTTAAACGTCGGCCATGAAGCCTTGCCGTTCGAGCCAGAAGCGGGTGCCTATCACCGTCATGGTCACTGATTTAAGCTTATTGCGCTTATTGCAACTGGTCAGCCCAGGTTTACCAATTGGCATGTACAGCTATTCACAAGGTTTAGAACGCATGGTAGATGATGGCTTGGTCAACAATGCGCAAAGCGCTAGCGAGTGGATTAGTGGCGTATTGCAACACAGCATCATACGAGTAGATATACCGGTTTTACTGCGCTTGTTCAGCGCATGGCAACATCAAGATAACGCGGCGATCAGTCGCTGGAGCAAGCTGCTGATTGCTTGCCGTGAAACCAGTGAATTACGCGCCGAAGATCGCCAAACCGGACAAGCCTTAGCAAAGTTGCTGGTCAAACTGGATTTGCCCGAAGCGGACATCTGGCAGCGCCAAGCTGAAGCAACGCTGGCAACCGTATTCAGCCTTGCCGCAATGCGTTGGGGCATTACACCACGCCAAGCGGCTATCGGTTATGTCTGGGGCTGGTTGGAAAATCAAGTGCTGTGTGCCGTCAAACTTGTGCCCTTAGGCCAAGTCGCGGGACAGCAATTGTTACAAAGCTTGGCCGCGCAAATCCCCACGCAAATCGATGACGCTGCCTTAATTAAAGATGATGAGATTGGCGGCAGTGCGTTCGGTTTGGCACTCGCTAGCAGCCGTCATGAAACCCAATATTCCCGCTTATTCCGATCTTGAGAGAGTAAATATGACGAAGCAATCCGTGTTAAGAGTAGGTATCGGTGGCCCGGTAGGTTCAGGAAAAACAGCATTAGTCGATGCCTTATGCAAACGTATGCGCGAACAGTTTGAAATTGGTGTCGTCACTAACGACATTTATACTCGTGAAGACCAACAATTTTTAATTCGTAGCCAAGCTTTACCTGAAGAACGAATTTTAGGCGTGGAAACCGGCGGCTGTCCGCATACGGCAATACGCGAAGATGCGTCGATGAATCTTGCCGCCGTTGATGAGCTCTGCGAACGCTGGCCAGAGCTTGATTTTATTATGGTGGAAAGTGGTGGCGATAATTTAAGTGCCACATTCAGCCCGGAACTCGCCGACCTGACCATTTATGTCATCGATGTTTCAGCAGGTGACAAAATTCCGCGTAAAGGCGGCCCCGGCATTACCCGCTCTGATTTGCTGGTGATTAATAAAATCGATTTAGCCCCTTATGTCGGTGCGTCACTGGAAGTAATGGATAGAGATGCCAAAAAAATGCGCGGTGAACGACCCTTTGTATTTACTAATCTCAAAACGGGAGAAGGCTTATCCCAAGTTGAGAAATTTATTATAGAGACAGGGATGTTAGCTTTATAAATTTCATTACAGCCGTTTCAATGTCGGGTTAGGAACGCATAAGTATCTACACAAGATTGCAAATAAAATAGCATGATGTGGGATGATTTTAAAAAACACTGGCGGAAGTAGACCCGCGCCTCATCAATCGTCATCAGCAACTGGTGCTTGAACATCTGAATTCAAACGAACCTTTGAGTGCCGGGCTGAAAGCCTTGCCGAACAAAATCAGTAGCTTCGTCAGTACGCAAGCGGCATGGCGGTTCAATACTCCAGGAGTCACTCACGGCCGCAGCACATGGAACTGGAAGCTTTAAAAACTACTGCTCAGCAATTCTTGAATTCTTGAGAAATGTTGTGTAGATACTTATGTACTTGGGGGAGGGGTTAAACGGTTTTGAGTTCAATAAATCAAGAGATAACGGTGATCATGTACGGCGATAGCGGGTTTTACTTAGTTTGCTTTTGCTAACAATTCTTGTTCTCGCAGCAGTTTTTGTTTTTCTATTAAGGTAGGCTGTTTTAGCTGTCTTTTTACTTTTAATGTTGTAAGTCAGGTTAGGTTTTTTTTGACTATGATAAGCCTTTGTCAAATGGTTAACGGCACCTTTTCCACAGCCCAGTTGATAAGGTGCTGCACCTGAAAACTTACTGGTCATTGCAGTAATATGCTTCTCTGAAGAGGTGGCTAAATTATTTTCAAAACCATTATTCATCATTTTAACCATTAATTGATAACGTTCTGCACTGGTCACGCCACCCATGACAACGCCGATAAGCCGTCTTCCGTTTTGTTGGGCAGATGACATGAGATTATAACCAGAGCCGCAGGTAAATCCTGTTTTCATACCCTCAGCACCCGGGTAGCTTGCTGTAAATTTATTGATGCCGCGTAACTCCTGACCTCTGAAATAAAAACTGTGCGCTGCAAAATAGGGATAAAAATTCGGAAAATCACGACGGATTTTCCAAGCCAACAACGCCAGATCTCTCGGCGTGGTAACTTGCCATTGGTGAGGAAGTCCGGTCGCATTCATAAAATGCGTATCGTACATGCCTAACGCATGGGCTTTTGCTGTCATTTTTGAGGCAAAGTTTTCTTCATTACCGCCTAGATGTTCAGCAAGCACAACAGAGGCATCATTTGCAGAACGGGTGATTATTGCCAAAATAGCGTCCTGCACCGTCAATTGTTCTCCTGCTCTTAATCCCAGTTTGCTGGTGGGCTGGCGCGAAGCATGATGAGAAACCGTCATGCTGTCGTGTAATTGAATTTGCCGCTGATTCAATGCAGCAAAGGTCATATAAAGTGTCATTACTTTGGTGAGTGAAGCGGGATACCAAGCATGTGTAGCCTCCTCTTCATGTATTATTCTGCCGTTATCTGCGTCGATAAGGATGGCGGCATGGCGACCATAACTTATTTCAGATACCAAAGATAAGCATAGTGGCATCAAAATAAGCAGAATTAATTTTATAGTAGTCATTGTGTTGAGGAAGGTAAAATAAATCGGGGAAAGGAAGACATATTTCTAAAATAGTTAGGGCGTATTCTATCAAACGAGAGACGATGATAAAACGCTCAACCTTATAAAGGATATGTTTTTAACGATGAAAATTGAGCTCATTATTGCAGGTATAGGGTGGCTCACCTTTGCAAAGCCCCCAATAACGACCAAAATTGCCTTCATTACTTGGCTTCCAGTCTTCTGAAAAAGCTTCAAATACTACACCTGAACGTTTTTTTTGTGCGAGTTTTTTGAAGGTCGATTCAACAATAGTTGCCTGATTTTTAGGTCCAGCAATACCGCAGTGTTGTCCTGTTTTTCCATTAATTTCAGTTCCGTTATCAGGGCCATTCGGCCAGCCAAATTCAGTAATAATAATATCTTTGTCTGGGTTAGCGTTTTGTACTTCTTCAAGTCGGGCAATATGAAAATTAGCGGCATCTAATGCTGTCGTGCAGGGATGAAGCGCTGAAAAGCGATTTTCCCACCACGGAAAAATATTGATACCTATCCAGTCTACCTGAGCTGAAAAGTTGGTTTTCTCACAGGTTAATTTGCGGTTGCACCATTCCCACCAAGTATCTATCGTTGTCACCGGTTGACTCACTTTGGCTTCACGCATGGCCTGAATACAGCGCGTAATTTCGCTGTCGAATGCGTAGCCGTGACGGGTTCGAACTTCAGAGCCGCAGCTTAGCTTAATGATGGTGTCTTTGAATGTTTTAGCAAGATGGATTCCGCTGGAAATCGATTGAGAATTGACTGCGACGTCTTTATCTATCCAGAGAATTGCAATGACTTTGAGATGCCTTGCTTCTGCTGCCGTAAAAATATAATCCAGCCCGTTGATAACGCCGTAAGTCATAATGCAACGGAACGGGGTATCGTTGACCAGTTTGTCTAACAGCGTATCGATTAATTCTTTAGGGGGCGGTGTGCCGTAATCGGGCGTTAATTTACCAACATACGGACTGAATGCGACACATTGCAAGACCGCATGGTGCTCTTTTTGGAGAGAAGTCTGTTGGTCGGCAAAAACATTTTTGCCAGGGCTAAACAAGAAGAGGAAGCTAACTAGCAACAGGAAGTGCTTTGTGAATATGCGCATAACTAAGATGAAAGGAAGAGGTAAAAGAATAGATGCTTTCAATGTTACTACTATTCGTACAAATCATGAGATTATCTCTGTCATGATGCCTTTGTTGTTTACCCAATCGCTTTTTGGCAAATGCCGTCAGTAAGGTAAAATAATTGAGAGTGATGGGTTAAAACAGCACGAGTAACGATAAATAATCGTGTCTTAATGTCGGTCACCGTTAATAAACTAAAAACTACTGAGAGGTAACACTATGAAGAAAAAAATGTTTATGTTTGCTGCAATGCTAATTTCTGGCAGCACATTTGCCGCGACCGATCATTATATTTTGCGTGATGGTAACCATGTTCAACACTTAAAAATAACTAAGATTAATGACGAAATTACGGTTAGCACTGATATTGATTTTGAGCCAAATGCGGCTGAGAAAGATGCTCTGCCTTGCTCTACGGATATTTCAGGAGAAGCCAAAATTGTGGCTGAAAACGAGTTAGTGATGAAAAAACATTCTGAAAGTGAAGCTACTTATTGCGAATTGAAAATTCATCTCGGCGCAAATGGCGCAAAAATTGAACAATCCAAGGATTGCGATAACTTTGCAACAGGTATTTGCCACTTTTCTACTGACGGCAAAGAACTCGTAAAAATTAAATAGCCAAGAACAACACACATGAGCATTGCAATGATGCTTATGTGTACTGTACTACACATCTAAAAACCAAGCGTCGCGTTGACCAGTAATCAAATAATTTTGGCCTGTTATTTACAACATACCTGATAACAAAAATTTACACTATCTCCCCTCTCGACCAACTTGCCCGAGTCGTTGAATCATTTTAATTGCGGGTATCAACATGATGATGACTAAGCCTGCGAGTATCACTACTACTGGCCAAAATATTGGTTGGTTCCATAAGATGCGTTTTTTTTCACGTTCTACCGTATCGATACGAGTATATTTTAGCTGGTTATTTGCCATTAGATTGAGTTTGATGTTTTTGTACCAGCTGTGATAAAGCGAGAAAGTTTTGGGATGAAAGCCAAAAATCCACGGCGCATCATGACGAATTTGTGCTTGTAACTGTTGAATAATTGCGTAACGCTCTGGGGTGTTGTCCATATTACGCATACGTTCAAACAATTGATCAACGATAGGGTTTTGATAATTAGCCGCATTTTCACCGCCATATTTTACTTTTGAATTTCCGCCATAGAGCAGAAAAAAAAAGTTTTCAGGGTCTGGGTAATCTGCATTCCAACCCCAAACAAATATCTGGGCATTACCCGAGCGCATTTTTTCCTGAAAACGGTTGTAGTCGGTGGCGCGAATGACGAGCGTAATACCCAATTTTTCAAATTGTTTGCGATACCAGTTCATCATCGAACGGTCATCAATGCTCGCCGACATAGTATCAAAATACAAAATCAACGACGCTTTAGTCTTGGGATCGATGCCATTGCGATAACCAGCTTCCGCCATCAATTGTTTTGCTATAGCAATGTTTTTACGTTGAATTTTACCGTTTACCTCTTCATAGACAATGGGATTAAGGCCTTCTTTACCGTCAACGTAACCAAAAATACCCGGCGGTATAGCGCCCTGCGCAGCAAACCCACGTCCGTTCCTAAAAATGGAGATGAACTCTTCGTAATCTACGGCAATTGAAATGGCTTGTCGTAGTTTTCTAGCGGTTTCACTGTTGCCACCTACCGTCGCATCGATCATATTAAAGCCCATGTAGAAATTAGAAGTTTCCACGGCGATTTCCAGTTGAATACCTTTTTCGTGCATTGAATCAGTTAATACAACGCCACCATTACCGGTAAATTGTATTGCCTGATCAAAGCTATCAGAGGCGATACCTGAGGCATCGTAATAGCCTTGTAAAAATTTAGTCCAATACGGAATGGTTTCTTTTTCCAGTGTAAAAACGACTTTATCGATAAATGGCAGGGGGGTTTCGGCATCTGCCAGTAACCCTTGAAATTTGTCGCCAACCTCACCCTCGGCGGGATAAGTTTCTTTATGAAAGTTAGGGTTTCTCAATAGCGTCATGCGCCGGTTAGGATTGTTTTCAGCTAATAAATACGCACCCGTACCAATCGGATACCAATCTAGTGTGATGTTTTTATCATTCAACCCCAGTTGCTCATAAAACGCATCGGCTTCCCAAGGCATCGGCGAGAAAAATGGCATTGCTAGCCAGTAAATAAATTGCGGATACTTACCTTTTATACGAATACGGTATTGATAACGATTGACAGCTTGTACTCCCGTCATCTTTACATCTTTTAAGGTTGTCTTAGGTTTATCACTAATTTGTTGGGAAAAATCGTTAAATCCTACAATATAGTTTTTCATGATTTCAGCAATAGGTGATTGCAACTTAGGCTGCGCCAACCGCTTGATCTGATAAACATAATCCTCAGCCGTTAATTCACGTGTACCCATATCAGTAAAGTCACTTAATGCTGTCAATCGCTGAATTTGCGCACGACTCAATTGATGATAGCGATAGCCGCCTTGAGAATTTTTGGCTAAGGCGGGATGGGGCTGGAAATAGATATTTGGCCGAATGTCAATAATGTAATCAGTATAAGCAATTTCACTATCTATCGGTTTAGCTAGCAGATATTTACCGTGTAAATCCAAATAATTCACCTCGGGCATCTTGCTTGCTGTCAACGGCGTTAATTGATAAGGCCGTTTTAAATAATGATACTGAAACACGGGTTCATAAATCTGCGCAACAAACGTGTACTCATTCGAACTGTAAGCAATAGCGGGATCTAGGTGTTTAGGGCGCTCAGAAAATGAGCTATATAACACCATTTGGTTATCGTTGCCCTTCTCATACGGATTATTCGGCTGAGAATTTTTGCATGCGTTCAAAAATAGACAGAGTACGATCAAAACACTATAAAGGGGTATGTTCATCGGGATTTAGTTGACGTAACTTGTAGATTAATACATGGACAAAAAACTGGACATCAATAAACAGCTCATAGATACTTTAGTGCTATTTTAACAATAAAAATATGGAGGAGAGGATAATGGGTTTTATGCAAGGCAAACGGGTTTTAATTGTAGGTTTAGCCAGTAACCGTTCTATCGCATGGGGTATTGCAAAAGCCATGCACCGCGAAGGTGCCGAACTGGCGTTTACGTTTCAAAATGACAAATTGCAAAGCCGAGTTGTAGAAATGGCCACAGAATGCGAATCCAATATTACCATCGAGTGCGACGTCAGTAGTGATGAAAATATCGAAACAGTCTTTAACGTATTAGGCGAACAATGGGATGGCTTGGATTGTATTGTACACTCAGTAGCTTACGCACCACGGGACGCGCTAGATGGTGATTACGTTAATGCGACCACGCGGGATAATTTTCGCATTGCCCATGATATCAGTTCTTACAGCTTTACCGCACTAGCGAAAGCAGGTCGTGCAATGATGACAGGGCGCAATGGTTCACTGTTGACCTTGACTTATCTAGGGGCTGAGCGAGCAATTCCTAATTACAATGTGATGGGGGTTGCCAAAGCCAGTTTAGAAGCCAATGTTCGCTATATGGCAGTTGCCTTAGGCGCAGAAGGCATCAGAGTGAACGCAATATCGGCAGGCCCGATCAGAACGCTTGCAGCATCAGGCATTAATAATTTTAAAGCGATGCTCAATAAAGCCGCCGATACTTCTCCGCTAAAACGCAATGTCAGTATTGAAGAAGTTGGCAATGCCGCAGCGTTCTTGTGTTCGGATTTAGCTTCAGGCATTACTGGGGAAATCACTTATGTCGATTGCGGATATAATATTGCTGGTTTAGCTGCATCTTGAACATGGCATGTTTTTAAAAACGCTAGGCAAAGTATAAAATCAGTGTATAATAGTGCTTCTTTGCTGGTGTAGCTCAGTTGGTAGAGCAGCTGATTTGTAATCAGCCGGTCAGGAGTTCGAATCCCCTCACTAGCTCCAAATAAATCAAAGCCTTACATGAAAATGTAGGGCTTTTTTTATGCCTAAAATAAATCGGGTCAACACAGGGTCAACATTCAAACGACATTTAGTGAATACTAGAGAAAACTTAATTTACTTTTTGCCGCAACACTTGCCGATAATATTAAAAGAATATTTCTTAAAAGCTTATTGTTATTAGTCAGCCTGTTTTGAGTTGATAACCACGCCAATATTAAGCAATCCACATGCTAAGGCTGTTTAAAGGATTGTTGATAAAGTGGCTGCTAGATTGTGGGTAACTTCCGGCGTTTAGGCTGTCCACAAGATACACCCAGCTTGATAACAAATTTACTCACCGGACAACAGGCACAAAAAAACCGGATTGCTCCGGCTTAAAATTGTGATCCAAATAACAAGTTTCAAATAGTCCCCGCAATCTTTAAAAGCAATCCGGCAATAATCGTTATCTGCAATAACCCGACACCGACAACCCAGCGCACCAAGTCCGCTTTGGTTTCCACAATCTTTAGCTCAGTGTCCTTTATTCTTGATTCAAGCCGTAGCTCCATTTCCCTTAAATCCCGCTTGGTGGCTAAATCGTCAAGCTGGTAATCATGACGCGCTTGCGCCAAGGTGTTGCTAACCGTAGTTTTTTGTAAATCGGTTATCACTTCCGCTTGTTGTTCGCTAAAGCCCACATCCTTTAGCTTTTTAACAAATTCGTGGGTATCAAAAGTTATCGTTGTCATAAAGGTTTCTACCTTGGCATGGTGGTTTTAATTCGCATGGTACACGATAGCTTTGCTTAAAACAGCCGCAAAAAACGCAGTATTATCATTGTGGGTTTAGCTCTATAATTATGTTGCCTTGTGGACGATAACGGGGTGGTTACACTGGCATTTTGTTTAGCTTTAGTCGAGCGGGTTGAAGTCGGGTCAAGATTATCTCCTCTGATTGTCGCGTCAACCCATTAAGCGATTAGGCTTTACTCAACGTTAGCCAAGCAAACGAAAGGGTAGGCGTTTAGCTCCCTGTTATCCCTGCTTGGTGTTTTAACACTGGAAGGTAAGCAATGTCTGTCTCCGGTGATGTTTGAAAATAGCGGTACATCCGGCGTGGTCTTTGAAATCCTCTGCACGATGTACCGCTATCTCTAAATTTTGGACAAAAAAAAGCCGGTGATTAATCCGGCGAATGGTTCGCGAGCATCTTATTATTCAATTCAATAAAACATACCTTGCAACCCGATGACGACCACGTGCTGTAGGTTGGTTTTCATTTGTCCAATGGGTCAGGATGTTATAACCAAGCTGGCGCAATTCATCGACTCGTCCAGACGGGTGCATGATGTCCAGTTCACGGCGCAACTCGATTGTGCTTGCGCCGGATTGATGACTTTGAAGATAATCCAATACTTTTTGAGTTTGGTGTCTCATGTCTCATCGCCACGGGGTTTTAACCATGCGGTAGTAGTTAAGGCTCACATCATTTGTTGATCTTAAATCACGCAAACATTCAGTGATAACCGACTCGCAGACTTCAATAACGCTAAACAAAGCCTTTACCCGTGATTCTTTAACTGATTTAACCCATGATTCACCATGCCAGTCCCTATGTTCACCCTGCAATTCTGACAACTCTGATTCAATACGCGCCTTGATACCCGTCAAGGTTTCAATATCCAGTAAGTTCATGCCGACTTTACCAGCCGCTTCAACACTGACCAAGCCGTTACGCCGTGCGGTGGCTAGTTCAGCGTTTTCAGTCTCCAAGCGTTGAATACTGCCATCAGCTTGGTTAATCGTTTGTGCAAGTTCAGCACGTTTTTGATCGATCACTGATTGTTCAGCTTTAAAGTGTAGGTGTGCAACATGATCGCCAGTCCTTAACCCATCAACTGTTGGGCTAAAAACAACCAGTGGCTTCAATATTGCCAAGCAATCGGCGGTAATCTGGCTTACGGTTAAATCGGTTTCACTGGCAGACAATGTGCTTAATTCAGCGTTTAATTTCGCATAGTTTTCAGCATTAATGGCGGCTTGTTTAGCTTCGGCGGCTTCTGATTTATCGGCGGCTTTGCGTGCGCTGGTGGTGCTTTTACCGCTGATTGCAGCTTGTTCTAACTCGGTTAGTTCTAACATCAAATACTCCTAATTTTGTTTAACAAATATTGGCTTATAGTCGTGTGAGACTTCAAAAGGCTTTCACGGCGGTTAGCGATTAAATTCTTTTGACGGCAATGCTCCGCTTTAGCCAATAGCTTTGCGGCTTCTTGGCGGTAATGATCTTCTTTTATTTCATCGAAAACTTCATCTATCCCTTTTACCTGCTGCTTCGGCTTTTTCGTATTTAAAACAGATTTTCGATGCTTGGCGGCTATCTGCGCGGCTTGCTTGTGGTAAAAATCTCGTTTGTTAATAATTTCGTTCATCGTTTTCATGATAGTAACCCGTTGTTTTACTGGTTTTAGCTTACCGTCACGACAAAACAAACTATTAATCTTTTAACGTGCCATCTGGGTTAAACATATCCAAGCCCTTAGATCGCCGTAGTGTTTCAGCGATTAAAGCATCTAACGGTAACTTGTCAGGATTGCTTTGATTGCGCTTCATCCACGCCTTGAACTTTTGTTTTCGCCACTCGCCGCCCTTGAAGGCGTTTTGGGCAATCTTAGCCTTGCCTTCTGGTGTCTTAGCCCCCGAGGACCTCTCCCACGGCTTCCATTCTTGAATCTTCTTTTACATTGCCGCCTTACGTTCTGGTGTCCAGCCATTAGTCATATTGCCTCCTAAAAGTTAGTTTTTTTGTAGTGTCTAAAATTAGTCGCTATTTGTTCACAATGCCGTTGTAAGCCGTGCCATTGCTAGGATTAAAGCGTCACTAATTTGTGACCTTTACCGCCATCTAG
>CANNKH010000086.1 GCA_947504985.1 Methylococcaceae bacterium
GTTTATTTGGAAGGCAAGGATGACAGTAATGAGGGTGATGACAAGGAAAGCTTTTTACCACCGATGGAAGAAGGTCGTCCTGTATTGCTCAATGACATCATTGCCGGGCAACATTTTACTGAACCGCCGCCCCGCTATGGTGAGGCAAGTTTGGTTAAATCTTTGGAAGAGCATGGCATTGGTCGTCCTTCAACCTATTCGACGATTATTTCAACGTTGCAAAACCGTGAATACGTCACGCTGGACAACAAGCGTTTTTATCCAACGGATGTGGGTCGCATCGTCAACAAGTTTTTGACCGAACATTTTACAAAATATGTCGATTACGATTTTACCGCTAATCTCGAAGACGATCTTGATGCGGTTTCACGCGGAGAAAAAGACTGGATTCCATTAATGCACGCTTTTTGGACGCCATTTACGACGTTGATTCATCAAAAAGAAGAAAGCGTACAGCGAAAAGATGTCACGCAGGAAGCACTAGATGAAAAATGTCCTGAGTGCGCCAGTCCACTGTCGATACGCTTAGGTCGTAATGGTCGGTTTATCGGTTGTACCCATTATCCCGAATGTTCTTACACAAGAAATTTAAACGATGATGCCGATGCGACGAATGAGGCTGATGTTTTAGACGGGCGTGTTTGTCCATTATGCGAATCGCCATTAGCGCTTAAAGTGGGTCGTTACGGTAAATTTATTGGTTGCAGTGCTTATCCCAAGTGCCATCATATTGAACCATTGGAAAAACCGCTTGATACCGGTGTAGAGTGCCCTCAATGCAAGTCGGGTAGTTTACTCAAACGCAAGTCAAGGAATGGTAAAGTCTTTTATTCTTGTTCAGGGTATCCAAAATGCAACTATGCGCTTTGGAATGCGCCGATAAAAGAAAACTGCCCTACCTGTGATTGGCCTATTCTAACGGTAAAAATAACCAAACGGCATGGCGCGGAAAAAGTTTGCCCGCAAAAAGACTGTAAATACGCAACGCCTTATGAAGGTGATCCGGCTGATGCCGAAGGCCCTAAATAATCTTTGGCGATAGTATGTGGCGTGTCACGATGAACCTGGCAGATTTTAAAAGTCTGCCAGGTTTTTTTTTCGGCTAGAAAAATGTTATTTATCTATTTTTAAAGCCAAAAAAGCAGGACTACCGCGACGTTGTATCAGTACTGCAACCGATTTACCGGCGGGTAGACTTTTCGCAACTTTGTCAAAATCATCGATATCACGGATAACATGGTTTTGTACACGCAAAATAACATCGCCGCGCTGGATGCCTGCTTCTTTACCTGTACCTTTGCCTACTTCCTGAACCAATACGCCGCCGTGAGCCAGTTGTAGCGAGTCTCTCTGCTCTTCGGTTAGATCCGTAACCGCAATGCCGAGCTTATTCGCGGGTTTCGATTCGATTTTTGCTGAAGCCAGCTTTTCATCTTGGTCGGGTAATAGACCTATCTTGAAGTCTATGGTCTTGTTTTCACCCTGTCTGATAATTTTTAGCGTGGCTTGGTCATTGATTGGCGTCATACCGACCATAGGCGGTAAATCGCCTGATTTGTCGATAGCCTGACCGTTAAATTCGGTAATAATATCGCCAATTTGCAACTGTGCTTTTTCAGCAGGACTGCCCGGCATTACTTTGGAGACCAATGCCCCCTGAGGTTTATTCATGCCAAATGATTCTGCCAACTCTCTTGTCACATCTTGAATTTGTACGCCTAGCCAGCCGTGCGCCGCTTTACCATGCGCTTTGATCTGATCGACGACATTCATGGCGACATCCATCGGGATAGCGAATGACAATCCCATAAAGCCACCGGTACGACTGTAAATTTGGGAATTAATCCCCACCACTTTGCCGTCCATATTAAATAAGGGGCCGCCCGAATTGCCAGGATTTATAGCCACATCTGTTTGTATGAAGGGCACATAGTTACCACCCGGTAGACTACGACCTTTTGCGCTAACGATACCTGCCGTCACTGATTGTTCAAAGCCAAAGGGTGAGCCGATAGCGAGTACCCACTCGCCAACTTGCAATTGCTGCGGCGAACCAATGGTTACAGTAGGTAAATGGGTTGCTTCAACCTTTAGTACAGCAATATCGGTACGTTCATCGGAGCCGATAAGCTTGGCGATCAGTTCCCGCCGGTCGGTCAGTTTGACAATAATTTCATCAGCATCTTTGACAACATGGTGATTGGTTAAAACATAGCCATCTTCCGAAACAATAAAGCCAGAGCCGAGTGATTGGGTATCGCCAGAACCAAATTCATCGCCACCACCATTTGGATTATTATAGAAATGTTTGAAGAGTTCTTCCATTTCAGGCGGTATGCCTTCGGGCAACGGCTGTTCTTTAAGTGTTTCATCAGGCCCAGGCTTTGCCTTTTGGGTCGTACTGATATTGACTACCGCCGTACCATTAGTTTTTACCATTTCAGTAAAATCAGGTAATTGCGCGAAAACAGCTTGATTAAACAACACCACTAAAAAGACACACCAACGCATTTTTTTGAGCATAAGATTTCCTTGAACAATTAATAAAGAAGGTTTAATTACAGTGCGGTAGATTGTAGGATTTTTCAATCCCCCAGTGTGGTGAAGTTTGATACCTTCAGCCATAACGGTGATTTCAAAATGTCCTAATGTTCGGCTAAAAAAATTGATAGCGCCAATCGGTTGAACAGCAGTTGAAAGCGTAGCTTTTTAACTTAGTATTTTCTCCTAAAGTTGTTAACGCTGTTTTGGCGAATAAGCACGATCAGTAAGTAAACAAAAGCAAGAAAAAAACAGTTTGTTACTGTCATTTCTGCTGATACGCGGTTACACGCGATAATGGGGCAAGATCAGCAGCATCTTGGTTATAAAGACTATTGTTGTGAGCCTGTAAATAATCATTGATGCGTTTGTTGAGTGAATATTGATTGTCGGACACAAGGGGTTGGCGGGCATAATGAACCGATTTTGACGATTGTGCTGTCGGTTGTTGTTTAGCGATTTGTAGTGTTGATTTGGGGCTTGGATGATTGATACTACGCGCTGTAAGCACTGCAATAACGGCAATCGATGCTGCCAGGGCAACTAATTTATAGTTGTGGGTAACGATTGGTTTATGTGACGGTGATAAATAAAAGGGGTCTTTTTCAATCTGTGCAATGATTTTTTCGGAAAAGTCGGGTTTGAGCATTAAAAATTGATTTGTTTTTAGGGTATGGCTTACCGCTTCATAACGCTTTAGGGTATTTAGTGCATCAGTATCCGATTGCATTTTCTGTAGCAAATGTAATGCATCATCAACAGTCAGGTCATCGTCAAGAAATTGAGAAATTTTTTTATTTAACGCTTTATTCATCGAAAATCACCATGTTCTAGCAAGGGGGTTAATTGACTATCAATGGCCTCACGCGCCCTAAAAATACGCGATCGTACCGTTCCAATCGGGCAATCCATCGCCTGGGCAATTTCTTCATAACTCATCCCGTCAAATTCGCGTAGCGTGATTGCCAAGCGCATTTCTTCGGGTAACGAGTCAATCGCCGATTTAATTGTTTCAAGGATTTCTTGATTGAGCAGCTGCCTTTCTGGTGTTTCCATACCCTGCAGCTGCTGGGCATTTTCATAGGCTTCTGCATCCTGAATATCCACCTCATAATTGGAATTTCTTCTTGAACGGGATACCAGATAGTTTTTTGCTGTATTAATGGCTATGCGGTATAGCCAAGTGTAAAAAGCTGAATCACCTCTAAAGCTACCTAGCGCACGATAGGCCTTAATAAACGCTTCTTGAGCGACATCCTGGGCTTCACTGGGATCTTTTAGATAGCGATTAACCAGCTGAACAATCTTGTGCTGGTACTTAATTACCAAAAGATCATAAGCTTTTTTATCACCCTGTTGCACAAGCAACACCAGTTCTTCATCTAGTTGTTCGCTAGTCCTGATTCGACTGTTCACTACTGCTCTTTAAATGTTGTGGGTAGACAGATTTAAACGGGATAAGTTCTTGTGTGACAGAATTGTGTAATCACTTTAAAAAGCGGTATTATCGCCAATCTATAATAACTAAGCCACTTTAGGATTCTATCTTTCATATATGCAGCCTCATTCAAAAAATAATAATAAAAATTATGATGTTCTTATTATTGGTAGTGGCGGTGCTGGTTTGAGTTTAGCACTTAAATTAGCCGATCATGCAACGCACGTTGCCGTTTTGTCAAAATTCGCATTAACTGCTGGTAGTACCTATTATGCACAAGGGGGGATTTCTGCCGTTTTTGATGCAGATGACTCGATAGAATCGCATATAGAAGATACGCTGGATGCCGGTGCTGGCTTGTGTAATCCCGATATTGTCAGACTTACCGTGACCCAGGGTAAGTGTTCGATAGATTGGTTGCGCGAACAAGGGGTTGCCTTTACTGAAGAACAAACGGCAACGGGAGAAAAAATACTGCATCTGAACAGAGAAGGTGGACATTCGCATCGACGCATCGTACATACGGCCGATGCTACCGGTAAGGCGGTTTCACTGTCGCTTATTGAGCGTGCCCGTGAACATGACAATATTGAATTATTCGAACACCATAATGTTGTCGAACTGATTACCACATTGCCGACTTATCCGGTGGATAGAAAAATTGTTGGCGCTTATGTACTGGATTCTCATCAGCAAAAAGTGAAAACAATGACGGCGAAAGTTGTTGTGTTAGCGACTGGAGGCGCCAGTAAAGTTTATCTTTACAGCACTAATCCGCAAAGTGCAACCGGTGACGGCATTGCCTTGGCGTGGCGTGCGGGTTGCCGCGTCAGTAATATGGAATTTATGCAGTTTCATCCCACTTGTCTTTATCATCCAAATGCACAGTCTTTTTTAATCAGTGAAGCGGTCAGAGGCGAGGGGGGTAAATTAATTCTCCCAGACGGGTCACCGTTTATGCACAAGTTTGATGCACGCGCCGAACTTGCCCCGCGTGATATTGTGGCTAGAGCCATAGACCACGAAATCAAAAAACGCGGAATAGATTGCGTTTATCTCGACATCAGTCACAAACCGGAAGCGTTCATTCTTGAACATTTCCCTACGATTCATAGAAAGTGCCTCAAATTTGGTATTGATATCACCAAACAACCGATTCCTGTGGTGCCCTCTGCACATTACACTTGTGGTGGTGTGTTGACGGATAGCTATGCGCGTACTGATATTGCCAACCTTTATGCGATAGGCGAAGTGGCAAGTACGGGTTTACATGGGGCTAACCGTATGGCTAGTAATTCGTTATTGGAATGTCTGGTTTTTGCCGAGCGTGCCAGTATTGATATTTTGCAGAAAATTGACACCATTGCTGCGCCGACCAGCGTTCCCGAGTGGGATGATTCGCAGGTCAGTGACTCTGACGAGGAAGTGGTTGTTTCCCACAACTGGGATGAGTTGCGGCATTTTATGTGGGATTATGTGGGGATTGTTAGAACCGATAAGCGCTTACATCGAGCGATGAGTCGCGTGGAATTGCTGAAAAGCGAAATCACCGAATATTACAGCAACTTCCGTGTTACCAGTGATTTGTTGGAATTACGCAATTTGGTTATTGTTGCCGAACTAATCATACGCTGTGCCCAGCAACGTAAAGAAAGTAGAGGGTTACATTACACGCTTGATTATCCTGAATCCGATAGCAGCAAATCACCGCAAAATACCGTTTTAGTGCCTTGATGGTTTATATAGAGAAGAAAATAAGCACGTAGACTATGCCCAGCGACATGGCAACGAACTTGATTTTATTGATTAGCGTTAGATTTTGCCAATAAAGGCGGGTGCGAGTTTTATGCCATGTCCAGGAGGCGATTATATTTTCTTGCAATCGATGATAAATTTTTGGGGTGATCCGATACAGGCGATAGCCTATTAGAAAGCCAATAGAGACGAGGATGTAGAAGACGATAATCTGAGTGTCGTGTAAACCGGTTTCAAAAATATGCTCGACTACCTGGTCGAGCATGGATTCTACCCATTCGAATGAAATATCAAGGAATTCAACAAATAACTCCCATAAGATATGGAAAAGTTCGATCAATAATTCCAATATCTCGCCGGGCATGATGATAATGATGAAAATGCCGATCGCAGTCAGTCCCTTGACAATTCTTCGATAAGTCAGTGAATTCATTCGTAGTCCGGTGGTTAAAAAAGTATTCAGCTCACGGTTTACACGACCTGAGTATAGTCGATATGCCTAACGGTGTACATTTCATCACTTACCTGTCCGCCGCTTAATTTACCCAAAACCGAGCATTTCTAAATAGGCGCATCCATGCGCCATATTCCCCCCAAGTATCGGGATACCATGAGTTTTGCAGTGTTCTAAAACAGCGTTCAGGATGCGGCATCATAATGGTAACGCGACCATCGGTAGTGGTTAAACCGGTAATACCCAATGGCGAGCCGTTAGGATTAGCAGGAAACGCCGTGGTTTTGGTACCGTAATTATCGATATAGCATAAGGATACGGCTTGTGCATCGAAAGCAGTCTGTGGATTAAAAGCAAAATCAGCCCGTCCTTCGCCATGAGCAACGACAACCGGTAGTTTTGAGCCTGCCATGTCTTTGAAGAAAATAGAGGGTGAATCTTGCACCTCAACCATGGTGACGCGGGCTTCAAATTGCTCAGAGGTATTGCGCATAAAGCGAGGCCAATGTTCGGTGCCGGGAATAATGCTTTTCAGTGTTGATAACATCTGGCAGCCGTTACAAACCCCTAGGCTAAAAGTATCCGTGCGATTGAAAAACGCCGCAAAATCGTCTCTGGCACGAGGATTAAATAATATGGACTTTGCCCAACCGCCGCCTGCACCCAACACATCGCCATAAGAGAAACCGCCGCAAGCGACTAGACCGACAAATTCATTAAGACTGACACGCCCTTGAATAATGTCGCTGATATGGACATCGATGCTAGTAAACCCGGCACGGTCAAAGGCGGCGGCCATTTCGACATGACCATTAACACCTTGCTCGCGCAAAATAGCGACCTTTGGGCGTGTCGCCAAAGCAAAAGGCGCGGTGATATCGTCATTTACATCAAAGCTTAACGAAACCTGTAAGCCAGGATCGTTATTGTCGCTAATGCGTTCAAACTGTTGTAAGGCGCAATCCGGGTTATCGCGTAACGCTTGCATTCGGTAACTGACTTCAGACCAAGTGGTTTGAAGTTGGGCACGACTTGCCGAATAAATGACATCGCCTGCATAGCTCACGGAGAGTTGCTGATCGCTAAGCAAATAACCAACTTTATGCACACAATCAACTAATCCAGCGTGTGTTAATAGCGTTATGATGGCGTCGCAATCTTCGGCACGCACTTGCAGTACCGCGCCTAATTCTTCATTAAACAGCACTGATAGCCTATCAGCACCTAAGCTATCCAGCGTTAACGCAACCCCCAATCGACCAGCAAACAGCATTTCTGCAACCGTTGCCAACAAGCCGCCATCGGAACGGTCATGATAGGCGAGTATTTGCCCGTGATGATTCAGATGTTGAATGCTTTCAAAAAAAGCCTTTAATAACGTTGGGTCATCCAGATCAGGGCAATCATTACCTAACTGTCCATAGACCTGTGCTAACACAGACCCACCCAAACGGCTTTTTCCTGCGCCTAAATCAATTAACAGTAATACGCTATTTTCAATAGCTTGCAACTGTGGCGTCAGGGTTTTTGCAATGTCCAGCACGGGTGCGAATGCGGTGACAATTAGCGATAACGGGGCCGTCATGGTTTTTTGATTGGCGTTATCCTGCCAGATAGTCTTCATTGACAAGGAATCTTTGCCGACGGGTATAGCAATACCCAACGCAGGGCACAGTTCCATACCTACTGCCTTGACGGTATCAAACAATGCCGCATCTTCGCCCGGAAAGCCGGCTGCTGCCATCCAGTTTGCGGATAATTTTATTTTTTGTAGCGAATCAATACGCGCTGCAGCCAGATTGGTGATGGCTTCGGCAATAGCGATACGACCAGAGGCCGGTGCGTTAATCAGTGCGATTGGGGTGCGTTCACCCATTGACATAGCTTCGCCGGTATAGGCATAAAATCCCGATGCGGTGACGGCAACATCAGCAACCGGCACTTGCCAAGGACCAACCATTTGATCGCGAGCGACCAAGCCGGTGACGGATCGGTCGCCAATATGAATAAGAAAGCTTTTGTCGGCAACAGCTGGAAATGACAACACCCGTTTGATGGCATCCTCAATCGTGATGTGGCTGAAATCAGGCGCGTGGGTTTGGGGTTGGATATGCTCAACATGACGGTGCATTTTGGGTGGCTTACCAAATAACACGGACATCGGAATATTAACGGGTTTGTCATCTAGCAAAGCATCATTGAGTAATAGATGTTCAGCTTCGGTGGCCTCGCCAATAACCGCATATAAACAATGTTCGCGCTCGCAAAAAGCGCTAAACAGCGGTAAGGATTCAGGTTTGATGGCAACGACATAACGTTCTTGTGCTTCGTTGCACCAGATCTGCATGGGCGACATGCCTAAATCGGCGTTATGTACTTTGCGCAGCTCAAAGCGACCGCCGCGCTTACAATCATGAATAATTTCAGGAACAGCGTTGGACAAGCCGCCCGCGCCAATATCGTGGATAGAAATAATCGGTGTGTCATTACCTAAGGCATTGCAATGGTTAATGACTTCCTGGCAACGCCGCTCCATTTCCGGATTTTCCCGCTGCACTGACGCAAAATCGAGATTTTCGCAGCTCATACCTGAGGCTTGCGAGGAGGCGGCACCACCACCCAAACCAATTAACATCGCCGGGCCACCGAGGATAATAATTAGCGAACCCGCAGGAATAGGATGTTTTTCAATCAGCATGGGGCGAATATTGCCCATACCACCTGCGATCATAATGGGTTTGTGGTAACCCCTAAAGTCATTATTACTACCCAGTACGCCTTGCTCAAAACTGCGAAAATAGCCGGTAATATTGGGTCTGCCAAATTCGTTATTAAATGCGGCTGCACCTAACGGACCTTCAAGCATAATGTCCAATGCCGAAGCAATACGTTCAGGCTTGCCATTTTCGGCTTCCCAAGGTTGAGGAAAGCCTGGGATTTTTAAGTGCGATACTGAAAAGCCGGTTAATCCAGCCTTGGTTGCAGAACCGCGCCCTGTCGCGCCTTCATCACGAATTTCACCACCCGAACCTGTTGCTGCACCGGGGTAGGGTGAAATGGCGGTGGGATGGTTATGCGTTTCGACTTTCATCAATAAGTGCGCCTCTTCTTCGACGTAGCCATACTCGCCAGTGTGCGGATTGCGAATGAAGACTTGCGCTTTACTGCCTTCAACAACGGCGGCATTATCGCTGTAAGCCGATAAAATACCCTCAGGGTTTTTGTCGTGGGTATTGCGAATCATGCCAAACAAAGAATGTGCTTGAGCTATGCCGTCGATAGTCCAGGCTGCGTTAAAAATCTTGTGGCGGCAATGTTCCGAATTGGCTTGTGCGAACATCATCAATTCAACGTCAGTAGGGTTTCTGGCTAGAAATTGAAAGCCAACGGTTAAATAATCGATTTCGTCATCGGATAATGCCAGTCCCAATTCAGTATTGGCCTGTACCAGTGCCTCACGCCCCTGTTCAATGATGCCAACGGTTTGTAACGGTTTAGGCGCTTGTTGTGTGAATAGATCAAGTGCGGAATCAGCTTGAATTACCGTTTGGGTCATGCGGTCATGCAATAATCCAGTGACTGCCGGGGATAGCGGAGCATGGCTTTCTATCCGGTAAGCTATGCCGCGCTCAATGCGTTTTACCGCTGACAAGCCGCAACGCTGAGCAATTTCAGTGGCTTTGCTAGACCATGGGGTTTGTGTGCCGGAACGGGGTACAACTAATAAATGATTATCCTGATCTTCCTGTTGGGTTTCGCCAGAACCATAAGTCAGCAGGCGATTTAAAATGTCCGTTTGGTTTTCATCCAGTTCGGTATCGATATCGACAAAGTGAATATAGTGAGCCGACACGGCAGTAATAGCGGGTTCTACAAGTTGCAGGCGAGTTAGCAACATGTTGATGCGAAAGCTGGAAAGGGCGGTGGTTCCTGGGATTTTTAACATAGGGACTAAGTTATAAGTCTGTAGGTCGGGTTAGCGTAGCGTAACCCGACATTTGCGGCGTCGATGTGTCGGGTTGCGCTACGCTAACCCGACCTACGCGATATATAGTCTGAGCGGGCTATTTGGCAAAATCAGCCTTAATGGTTTCCTGTAAGAGATTTAGTAAATTTAACGCGGCCGAATCAGCGACCGGTTGTTGTTCACTATTGAGCACGACAACATCGGTTTGTTCACGGTTGTCGATTAGCTTAACAATAAACGCTTGTTCCTCGCTCTGAAAGCCACTGAACATAAATAGAGCTTCATCCCATAATGAACCGTCCTCGAGTTTTTTTTCGTTTGGATCATAGTGAAGATTGAAGGTTTTTTCTTGTTTATTACGGTTGGTGATTTCAATAGATTTGCGACTCAATGCTTTATCAATAGTACGCCAAGCCTTTTCGAACGGTACATCAAGGCGCAAATGATTGCTACCATCAGCGGCTTTAATTAGCTCAACGGGAATAAATTCATGTTTTACCGCTGATGCTTGGGGAGCGGGAGTGACTGATGTGTCCGCAACATTAATGGGGGCATCAATAACAGCGGGTTCATTTTCGAGTGCAGTAGTGGTTATGGGAGATTGAGCCGGTAAATTTTCAACAGCAGGGGATGATTCAGTTGAGCTATTTGTTGCTGAAGGCGCCAAGGTCACAGGTGGCTTTAAAAGCGTTTGATTACCCAAGCCGGTCGCTAGAACGAGTGCCGGTATTTCCGTGGTGTACTGGTAGTCTTTTTCTTTATCAGGAAACAGACTTTTAATATAGCCGCAGCCCGCCAAGGCCGAGGTGATGAA
>CANNKH010000087.1 GCA_947504985.1 Methylococcaceae bacterium
CTGCCTCCGACAATGCTTCCACCAAACGATAGTTGATTTGAGTATTGAATGTCTCGAACGCATCAATATGACTTTTTTCCATTGTAATTTCTGACAGTTAAGCGCATTGAAAAGCTAAGCTTGGGGTAGATTGAAGCGAGGTGGTCGCTTCTTGGCAACAGCTATTTATATCATTTAAGCGCAATTATTGCTTTACATTTTGGGCTAAGTAGGTGATCAAAAGTCTTTTAACATTTCTTAACATGACAAAGTGCTTGCCGCACCCAGACTATATGAAGTGGACGGTATTTTATTTTGTTAAAAGACTTTTGAACGATTACTTACTAAGTAACGTGTACAAAACAACTTTGTTGTGTTGTAATTTTTATGGATGCCATGACGGCCAGTTCTCAAAGGACGGGCAGTCATCCTATTGCTGAACCGTGTCATGCTCATTTTCTAAACAATGAGCCCAAACAACACTCTAAGGTAAGTCATTTTAAAAGTACATACCATTTATGCCATTTACTCCATTATTTGACATATATCACACTAAAAAATAACAAAATAGAACAAATGAACTATTTGATAGGCTATTTTTGAAATTATGATAATATGCCAACAGTTAATTTTTTGGAAAAATCACAATGAAAACAAATGACTGGATAGGAACCAAAGAAGCCTCCAAACTATTAAATGTCAGTCAGCGAACCATCCAAAAATGGATAGATGATGGCAAAATCGTTTCCAACAAAACCTTGGGTGGACACCGGCGGATTAAACGGGAGGATTTGTTTAACATCATTACCCCTGAAAAACACCCCACTTTCAGCGAGAAAAGCAGACCACTCGTGGTTGTATTGGTAGAAGACGACGCATTTACCCGACGGCTTTGCGAATTAAGTTTTCAGGCCTTCAGAACGCCTTATGAACTGCACCAGGCCAGTGATGGTTATGAAGGCCTTAGATTAATCGGTCGGCATCAGCCTGATCTATTACTGACCGACCTAAAAATGCCCGGCATAGATGGCTTTGACATGATACGCAACTTACAAATGGCAACCGAACTGAAGCAGTTAAGAATTGTTGTCATCACCGGCATGGAACCGGAAGCCATCTATCAGCGCGGTGGTTTACCAGAAAACGTTACCATACTAGGCAAACCGATACCTTTTGATACGCTGGATACTATTTTCTATCAACGTGCCGCCACTTTGGGCATATTGTCGCCATCAATACCAACGTAGCTTGCGAACATTATGTTGTGTTGTTAAAAATCCCCCCTAGCCCCCCTTTTCAAAGGGGGGAATTAACAGCATCGAAGCTGTCCTTGTAAGGTCACGAACCTCCCCCCCTTTTCAAAGGGGGGAATTAACAGCATCGAAGCTGTCCTTGTAAGGTGACGAACCTCCCCCCCTTTGAAAAGGGGGGCTAGGGGGGATTTTATCAACATAACTATTTGCTTTAGTGGCATTTTTTCTTAACTGCGGGCAGTGGTGCTACACCAAGTAAAATTCGTATCCAAACGCATCAATACAACATCGCGACTATCAAAGGCAAACAGCATGATTAACAGCAAGACACCGACAGTGACACTTTTTCAATGGGTTTGGCGAGCTTATTTTAAAGCCTCGCTGTTGCCACTATTGATACTGGAAATTGCGTTAATTAGCGTTTATTTTCTGAGCAACCGCTTTTCCACTCATGAAAATATTGCCACGCTGCGTGAAGTTGCCGAGCACGAATTGGTGCATCTGTCCGCTCGCGAAGCTAACGGCATTAATCACCAATTAAATAGCATTGCCAATGCAACTCGCTATCTTCAAGATTATTCAGCGGTGGTGATGTCCAGCAAAAAGCCGGTGATAAAAGATAACCCTGCCCGTTTTGCCTACTCTTCTGAAGGCGCTTATTACACCACTAAAGATAACAATGGCAGCGCCGTTTTTTACAGCGGGTTTGTCCCTATCGGCAAGGCAGAACGTGAGAAGGCGTTGCTTAGCGCGGGTCTCGATCCGGCGTTAAAAGGCATTAAAAATTCATTTCCTTTGGTGGCTCAAACTTACCTCAACACCCACGATTCGCTTAACCGTATCTATCCTTATTTTGATGTCATTAAGCAATATCCTCCAAAAATGGATATTCCAACCTTCAATTTCTATTACGAAGCCGATGCTACCCATAACCCGACGCACAGCACCGTTTGGACGGATGTGTATATTGATCCGGCTGGGCTGGGCTGGATGACCTCCTGCATTGCGCCAGTCTACAATACCGAACGACCGGATTTTTTAGAAGGCGTGGTGGGCGTGGACATTACCATCAAGAATATTATCGATGAAGTTAAAAAACTGGAAATTCCTTGGCATGGCTATGGCGTTTTAATTAGCCGTAGCGGCACTATTTTGGCACTACCTGAAAGCGCCGAAAGCGATTGGAATGTCCAGGGCATGGCACAATCCACTTACTCTGGCGCAGTTAATCAAGACACCTTTAGGACTGAAAAATATAACCTATATACCAAGCCGGGCATTGCTCAGGCGCTGAAGAATACTGAAAATGGCACGTTGGGACTCACCTTAACCACCAAAAGTATATTGGCTTGGGCAACGATTCCGGCGACAGGCTGGAAAATTATCATTGTCGCGCCCGAAGCAGACATTTTTAAACCCGCCAATGCGCTGGCAGACCGACTTAATCAAATTGCCATGCTGATGATTGCCGGTATGCTGGCTTTTTACAGTATCTTTTTCTTTATGCTATTGAGACGCTCAAAAAAAATGAGTTTATCTATCTCTGAGCCGCTGAAAAAGATTGACAAAATCGTTACCGATATTGCGGCTGGTCTACCCATAAAAGCACAGCATAGCTTTGAAGTGAGCGAACTGAATTCAACAGCGGTCGGCATCCTAGATATGGGTATGCAGCTAGATAGCGCAAAACAAGCTCGCGATGAAGCCGCCGAAGAATTGAGAAAAAAGTCTGAACAATTACAAGTTATCTTTGATGTCAGCCCCAGCGCCTATGTGTTAATCAATGATCAAAACGAAATTGTTTTAGTCAATAACGCCTTCAACCAACTGGTGGGCATAACACAAGCCGAGGCGTTAACACTCACCGAAGCCGATTTATTACAACGACTGTCCGAGCAAGCCAAAGCCCCGTTAGAATTCTCCTCTGCACTGGGCAATATTCGTCGTATTGAACTGGTTCGACCAAGACCGACGACCTTGCTGTGCGGGGTACGGGAAATTTATCTGCAAAATAATACGGTCTTAGGCAAGGTCTATTTTTTCCACGACATCACTAAAAATGAAGAAGTGGATCGTATCAAAAATGATTTTCTAGCCCATGCCACCCATGAATTACGCACACCGTTAGCGAGTATTCTAGGCTATTCGGAGTTACTGCTTGCCGCCAGAATATCACCAGAAAGACAGCCCGCGATTTTTGAAATCATCCACCAACAAGCCGATCATCTGGTAAAAATGATTAATGAATTACTGGACTTGACCAAAATAACGGAACGCGCGGGACTTGATTTTACCATCTTGCCTTACCCACTAACGGCGCTTATCGAAGAAGCGATTGCAGCCTTCCATGTGCCTGAATCAAGAAAAAATATCGTTTTTGAGAAACCTGAATACGAGCTAACCATCAACGCCGATAAACCCAGATTCAAACAGGTATTGCTCAATATTTTTGATAACGCCTATAAATACTCGCAGGATGACGATAACGTTGAGCTGAAAGTTAACTGCGATACCGATAAGCAACGTGTTGAAATTGAAATCATCGATCAAGGAATAGGCATGTCCCCTGAGGAAGCTTCACAAGCATTTGACCGCTTTTATCGCGCGGACAAAAGCGGCAATGTCCCCGGCACTGGCCTCGGCTTGTCGTTAGCAAAAGAAATCATGGCGATGCTGGATGGCAATATTCGCCTTAACAGCGTCCAAGGCAGCGGCACACAGGTAACGCTTGTTATGCCTGTAGCCGCGATGGCGCATCAAAATGCACTACATTAAAGTTCCGAGTTATCGCTCCGGCGCTTATCGTTATACACAACTGTTCTTATACTCGTCATTCCGGCATGGATTGCCGGAATCCAGATCACAGGGAGGTGACAGGATATGCAAATGACCAAGCAACCTTGTGTTTACATGCTTTCAAGCCAGAAAAACGGGACGCTGTATATTGGGGTGACTTCTGATTTAATTAAACGGGTTTATCAACACCGTGAAGGAATGGTTGAAGGTTTTACCAAACGCTATGCTGTACATGACTTGATTTGGTATGAAGTTCACGAAGGGATGGAAAGTGCCATTTTGCGGGAAAAACAACTTAAAAAATGGTCACGGACAGCAAAGAAACGTCTTATTGAACAACAGAACCCAAACTGGCAAGATTTGTGGCAGGAATTAGTTTCGCCATCCATGGCATCTGGATTCCGGCAATCCATGCCGGAATGACGGCTCACTTTTTGTGTATAACGATGAGCACTCCGACGTGGGAACAATGGGTATTGATAACCTTAGGCACGATAACGACTCACTACTGGTAAAAATAGAGATCACATTGAAATGACTGATAATTCACAGACTAATAAGCCCACCCTTTTGATTGTCGATGATACGCCTGAAAATCTCACCGTTTTGGGTCAGTTGTTACAACCTTATTATCGAATCAAAGTGGCCAATTCAGGGCCACGGGCGCTGGTCATCGCCCAAACCAATCCCAAACCTGATTTGATTCTGCTAGATGTCATGATGCCTGATATGGATGGCTACACCGTCCTGATCCGTTTAACTGAAAATCCAGACACCGCTGATATTCCGGTCATGTTTGTTACCGCGCTAGAAAACACGGAAGATGAAGCGCATGGCCTTGATTTAGGCGCGGTTGATTACATTGCCAAACCGATACGCCCTGCGATTGTATTGTCACGCATCCGTGGTCAATTGGAATTGAAAGCGGCACGCGATTTGATGCGCAACCAAAATGCCTGGCTAGAAAATGAAGTGGCCTGTCGGATAATGCAAGTTAAGCACATGCGCGATATTACCATCCGCGCCTTGGCAAGCATTGCTGAAACTCGCGACAACGAAACTGGCAACCATATCTTGCGCACCCAAGCGTATGTCGCTCTGCTTTGTGAGCAATTGGTAAAAAGTGGCTATCATCTTGACGAGCTGTCTCCAGAAAAAATAGAACTCATCACCAAAGCCGCGCCGTTACACGATATGGGCAAAGTCGGTATTCCAGACCATATTCTGCTTAAACCCGGCAAACTGACTAACGACGAATTTACCATTATGAAGACGCATCCAACGCTGGGTTCTAACGCCATTTGGCGAGCAATTCAACACGAGCAAGATCAATCCGATCTGGATTTTCTGCACGTCGCGATAGAAATTGCCCATTATCACCATGAAAAATGGGATGGTAGCGGTTATCCAGAAGGCTTAAGCGGAACCAACATCCCATTATCAGCACGACTGATGGCGTTAGCCGATGTTTTTGATGCGTTGATGAATAAACGGGTTTACAAACCAGCGTTTTCATTTGACCACGCGATAGCGATTATCGAAGCCGATAAAGAAAAACACTTTGACCCGAGTATAGTTGATGCTTTTTTGGCAAGGCAGGATGATTTTAAGGCAATTGCTGATCAATATATTGACCATCCGTTGTGAATTAATGCTATCCGTAAAGTCGTAGGGTGGGCACGCTTTTTTGCCCACCGAAAGAAACTAACCACTTAGCTTGCTTGCGATAAAAAATTTTTCGCTCGGTGTGATTAATAATGGTGGGCAAAAAAGCGTGCCCACCCTACGACCATAAGTATCTACACAACTCCTGAGCCTCGTCATTCCGGCAGGGATTGCCGGAATCCAGAAGCCAAGGATGGCAATGTTTCGGGTTTCTACTCCTGTTTGTTCCTGTTGTGGTTGAGTTTGGCGTAAGTTTCACGTCCATGTGACCTAGATTCCGGCAATCCCCTTGTGCCCCAGAGGGTATGCCGGAATGACGGCTTAGAAAACTTGTGTAGATACTTATGCCCTACGACTTATGCTGGGGCATAAGGGGATTGCCGGAATCCAGAACACAGGGAGGTGCTCGAAGTTACCGTCCATGGCACTGGATACCCGCTTCCCGGCGGGTATGACGACATTTGTGTATATCGATGAGCACCGGAGCGTGGGAGCGATGAATGATAGTAAGCCTTAAACAGTCACATCACATGATAAGCCTAATGCTACGCCTGATTATTATCTTATTTACCTTGTCTGGCATGATGGCTGTGCACGCCGATGCGCAAACCGAGACAACACCAGCACCAACTCAGTCATTGCCAGTTAAGTCGTTATTGTCAGTGCTAGCCCAACCAATCGCCTTTAGCTGGCAAGAAATTTGGCGCGACCATCGACCGGTGATGGTTGTTCTCGGGGTAAGCGTCCTATTCACGCTCATTGTATTATTGCTATTAGTGGCTGGCCTGTTCCGCTTGAAACGCGCCAACCGGAAAATTCGACTTATCTCAAACAATCTGGAAGCAGAACGTGAGCAGCTAAATAGCCTATTACTTGAAGCCTCCCGCATGAAGGAGCAAGAAGAAATTTACCAGGTCATGGTCACGATGGCCGCTGATTCCATGACGCTGTTTGATCCAGAAACCTATCAATTTGTTGAATTTAACAATGCCGCTTGTCAGGAGCTAGGTTATAACCGCACCGAATTTGCAGCACTGACCGTGCTTGATATCCAAGCAGAATTTAACGCTACGCAGTTGGCAGCCTTATTCTGCGAGGTACAAACTAACGGATCGGCACAGTTTGAGTCTATTCATCGCCATAAATTCGGCATATTAACTTATGTCAGCGTCAGTCTTCAGGCGGTGCGCTTGCACGAACATGATTATTTTGTTGCCCTCTGGCGGGATATTACCAAGCGCAAAATAATGGATAACCGCCTAAAGCGGAATGAAGACCTGCTTAATCGTGCGCAGAGTATTGGCAAAGTGGGTAGCTGGTCTATCGAACTCGTTGGTAACGGTATTGAATGGTCTGCCGAAACTTATCGGATGTTTGGCGTATCCCCCGAGCAAGCGATCAATATTGATTTTTTCATAAGCCTTGTGCATCCTGATGACCAAGACAGCGTAAAAAAGGCTTGGCAGCAGGCTTTACTGGGAGCGCCTTACGATATCGAACATCGTATTGTGGTCAACAACCAGATAGTGTGGGTGCATGAGCGTGCCAAGCTGTTGTTTACTAAGAATGGCATGGCTGTTTCTGGTATTGGCACGGTACAAGACATCACCGAACAAAAACTGACTGCCGACCAGTTGTACCAAGAAAGTAGCCGCTTGCAGGATATTATTGATGCTATTCATGCCGGGACTTGGGAATGGAATTTGGTCACGGGTGAGGTTCTTTTTAACGAACGTTGGGCGGAAATGTTCGGCTATAAAAAAGAAGAGTTGGAACCTTTTACCTTCGATACTTGGAATAAGTTTATTCACCCTGATGACCTGGAGCAGACGAATACCTTGTTGATAGCTCATCTGGCTGGCGACACAAAATACTATGAATGTGAGCTACGGATGCGCCATAAACAAGGTCACTGGATATGGGTTTCAGATCGTGGTCGGTTAAAATCCACCACCGATGATGGCAAACCGCTATTAATGAGCGGGATTCATCTTGATATCACCGAGAAAAAACAGGCACAACTCGATCTGGAAAATTACCGCAACCATCTTGAAGAATTGGTGCTTGAGCGTACCACTGCGCTTGAGCTCGCCCACCAAAAAATCAACCTCAGCGAGCAGCGCTTTGCCCATGCTGTCAATGTCAGCAGCGACGGCATCTGGGATTGGGATTTAACCACTGGGCAAGCCTATTTCAGCCCCCCCTATTTCACTATGCTGGGTTACCAAGCCGATGAATTTCCACAAACAGTGGATAGCTGGATTAGCTTATTGCACCCTGATGACAAAGATAGGGCGATTGCCTCAAAACAAGAGCAACTAATCGCAACGGGTGTAAGTGACGTGGAGTTTCGGATGCGTACTAAAGCCGGGGAATATCACTGGATTCTTAGTAAGGGCAAGATTGTGGACCGAGATAACCAAGCGAGACCCATACGCGCAATTGGCACCCATACCGATATCACCTTACGCAAACAAACCGAACTCGCATTGCGTGATGCCAAAGAAGCCGCAGAAACCGCAAATCAGGCTAAAAGTATCTTTTTGGCTAATATGAGCCATGAGATTCGCACGCCGATGAATGCTATTCTTGGCCTAACCTATTTAATTCAGCGCGAGCTTACCGATTCCCATCAACGACAACAGTTGGATAAAGTGACGGTTTCGGCACGTCATCTGCTGGGCATCATTAATGACATTCTTGATTTGTCAAAAATTGAAGCTAATCGGCTAACGCTGGAAATGATTGATTTTAATGTGGCCGCCAGGATTGATTACGTTTGCAGTATGCTCAATGAGCGTTTAAACGAGAAAGATTTGCAAATTAAGGCGGAAATCGACAAGGAATTGTTTACCTTAGTCTTTGTCGGTGATGCCTTGCGTATCGATCAAATTTTGCTGAACTTTATCAGTAACGCGATCAAATTTACCGAACAAGGCACGATTGTTATACGCGCCAAACAAGTCAGTGAAGCTGACGAAACCAATCTGCTGCGTTTTGAAGTGCAAGATACCGGTATTGGCCTGAGCGAAGATCAGCAATCGCGCATTTTTGATGCGTTTGAGCAAGCGCAAAGTTCCACAACACGAAAATATGGCGGCACCGGACTAGGACTAACTATTTGTAAGCGTTTAGTTGAATTAATGGATGGAAACATTGGCGTTATCAGTCAACCTAATGTAGGCAGCACATTTTGGTTTAGTCTGCCGTTGCAACGAGGCATTAACAAGCCTTTCGCTGAGACCTCAAAATTTATTGACCATTTTAAACCTAACGCCTATCTACTGCTCGCGGAAGACAATGAGATTAATCAGGAGGTCGCCCGTGAATTGCTCGAAAGCGTCGGCATTCAAGTTGATGTCGCCAATAATGGTCAGGAAGCGGTGAAAATGTTTATCAAAAATCCAGTTTACGATTTAGTGTTAATGGATATGCAAATGCCCATTATGGATGGCATGGAAGCAACACGGATCATCAGAACCTTGGCAAGAGGTCAATCGGTGCCGATTATCGCCATGACGGCTAACGTTTTTACAGAAGATCGCCAACGTTGTCTGGAGGCGGGCATGAATGACCATATTGCCAAGCCCGTTGATCCCGAAAAGTTATATACCCTCCTAAATAGCTGGATACCCGATACGATAAACCTGCAACCAGAGGCGTCAGAGGTTAAGTGTGCCTCAGTGACTACCGATAGCCCCAATACTAAGACGATTGAATCTACAATACCGTTACTCTGTTCGCCGCTGTTGGATATGCCCAAGGGCGTGCATTATTTTGGTGGCAAGCAAAAGCATTATTTCAAGATGCTCATTAAGTTTACTAAAACGCATCGCCATGATGCACAAACATTGCATGATCTTTTAGCCGCCGGAAAAATACACGATGTGGTGCGTATCGCACATTCGTTAAAAGGTCTTTGTGCAACCTTGGGCGCAGAGACGGTAAAAAGCCTTGCGGAGACCTTGGAATATCAGCTTCATCAGACAACCGACCTCACAGAAATTGATGATCTGTTATCGCAGCTTGATCAAGAACTACACGCCCTTTGCCAATTTATTAATGCCTTGAATTTAGCGCCTGAGGTTCCTGATATTGAAACCATGGCGCCCGAAGTAATTAATGCTAGTTTGCTCCGGCTTGAAGCGTTGCTTGCCGAAGATGATCTGCAAAGTGCTGATGTTTGGCAAACGTTGGCGCCAGCATTACGTGAACACCTCGGCACCGGAAACATCGACAGACTAACAAAACAAATTGAAAACTTTGATTTCCCCGCCGCGCTTGATAGCTTGCGTGCGTTGATAAAAGATAATTCTGAATAGAATCGGGTGGGCAGGCAGTATTGCCCACCTTTTACCTACACAAATATTTAAGATCGTCATTCCGGCAGGGATTGCCGGAATCCAGTTCACAGGGATGTGAGTGTGAGTTGCCATCCATAGCTTCTGGATTCCGGCAATCCACTTGTGCCCCAAGGTATGCCGGAACGACGGTTTTGGGATTAGCTGAAGCATCTTGCTAATCAGGAAAAGCTAAGGAGTGGATACGCCATGACTGCCAGTCCTCAAAGGACTGGCAGTCATTATATTGCTGAACTGTGCCATGCTCACTCCAAAAGCAACCCGCAAAAAATAATATCCATCCCTCCTTTCTAAAGGTAATTATGAAAAAACTTAAAAAAAATCAATCAACTTATTTATTACTTTACACCGCAATCTTACTTTGCACCTCAGCAGTTAATGCGGCTGAAGGTGGCGGCAGTAGTTATATGCCAGGCTTCTATGGTGATTTTGGTATGGCAGTCGCCCCTGAACCGGGTAATTATCTTAGTAATTTTATGGGCTATGACACCGTAGGGAACGATGCTAATGGGAGCAATTTGTTATTTGAATTACCCGGTATTATCCGCGTGACCGACACTAAAATTGCGGGTGGAAATTACTGGGTAGGTTTTTTCCCTTATGTGCTGCATACCGATTCGGTCAGCACCCAAGCCAATGGCACCAAAACGCGAGCTGATCGTGGTGGTGCCGGTGATATGTACGCCTTACCGATTGCCCTGTCATGGCAATGGCGAGAACTATCGATACTTGCTTTTGAAGGGGTCGTCTTACCTACTGGATCGTATGAAAAAACGCGTAGTTTGAATTCAGGACGAAATTACTGGACCTCAGACACCAATCTTGGACTAACGTGGCTACCTAAAGGCACGAATTTCGACTTGTCTATGGTGTTGGGCTACATGGTAAACACCGAAAATAGCGCAACGCAA
>CANNKH010000088.1 GCA_947504985.1 Methylococcaceae bacterium
GTTTTTCATGCGAATACAGCCATGAGAATCTGGCCGACCCGTCATTAAATCATCAGGGCAACCGTGAATATAAATATAGCGCCAAGTGGTATCCACATCACCGTAACGATTTTTTCTAGGCTCTAATCCGCCCAGCCAGAGTAGGCGCGTTAAAATCCAGTCACGTTGCGGATGTTGTCTGGCAAGCGCTGTACTGTAGATTTCGCCGGTTGCGCGTCTGCCGATAAACACAGACTGTAAGGGTTGATTCGCACCTATTTTTGCGCGGATTTTATGCCAGCCACGCGGCGTACACTCACTGCCTCGCCGCTCGCCAGCTCCTTTTTTAGCGGTGGAAACGGCATACGTTTGCAACGTTTTGTCATTATCAATAATCGACAATTGCTGGGTATCCATTGAAATATCAAGAAAAAAATCAGCCTTCATGATGTCGATGCTCGGGGCTTGCCAGCATAAAATCCTTGAATTCGTCATGGTGAAGTGGATGGCAAAAATAGTAACCTTGCACTTGGTCACAGCCCTTGGCTTGCAGAATGTTCAGTTGTTCTTTAGTTTCAACGCCTTCGGCAACGACTGATAATCTTAAGTTATGCGCCATCGCAATAATGGTGGAGGAAATCGCCTCGTCATCGGCATCAGTAGCAATATCGTCTACAAACGACTTATCAATCTTCAGGGTATCAATAGGAAAGCGCTTTAGATAACTTAACGAAGAGTAACCGGTACCAAAGTCATCGATTGAAAACGAGATCCCCATTTTTTTAAACTTATGCAAGGTATTGATAATGTTTTCGGCATCTTCCATCACCACGCTTTCAGTCAATTCCAATTTCAGGTTTTCAGGATTCATTCCTGTTTTAGCTAAAATACTGGCAACCAGCTCGACTTGACCCGGTTTTTTAAGCTGTACGCCAGAATAATTGACGGACAGGATAAAAGGCGGAATACCTTGCTGTTGCCACTTTACATATTGCTCACAAGCGGTTTCCAATACCCAGTATCCAATGGGCAATATCAAGTCGCTACGCTCAGCATAAGGAATGAATTTGGCTGGAGAAATAAAACCCAGCTTTGGATGTTTCCAGCGCACTAACACTTCGGCACCAACAATTTTGTTGCTGCTCACTTCAATTTGCGGCTGATAATGCAGAAAGAACTCTTCATTCTCTAACGCTTTGCGCAAGTTATTTTCCAACTCCATTTCATCGTGAACTTTCTGGTTCATCGCTTCGGAATAGAATTGGTAATTATTTTTACCCATACTTTTGGCGTGATACATCGCGGTATCCGCGTTTTTTAACAGCTTGTCAATATCTAGACCATCATCAGGATAAGTCGTAATGCCGATGCTGGTGGTAACGAAAAAATCGTGACCACTCAAAGAGATTGGTGTATTAAAAGCATCAAGTACTTTTTGAGCAACTATCGCAATATCTTCAATATGATCGATATTGGTTATCACAATAGTGAATTCATCACCTGCCAGACGCGAAACAATATCGACTTTGCGTACACAATGGCGTAATCGATTGGCCACATTAACCAGTAACTGATCACCAACCTGATGCCCCATCGTGTCATTGACAATTTTGAATCGATCCAAATCCAGAAAAAACAGTACAACCTGCCGTTGCTCTCGATTTGCCAAGTCGATAGACCAATTTAGTTTTTCCATAAACAACGTACGGTTAGGCAAACCGGTTAACGAATCGTAATGCGCTAATTGTGTTAATCGGTTTTCGGCTTTTTTACGCGAGGTAATATCAGAAAAAATACCTACAAAATGCGACACTTCACCAAAATCGTTCTTAACCGCGCTCATCGATAACCATTTAGGATAAACCTCGCCATCTTTCCTTTTATCCCAGATTTCACCGCTCCATCGACCTGATTCTTTTAGCGCATCCCACATGGCACTATAAAAGCTGGAAGGATGCAAATTGGACTTCATGATGCGCGGATTCTTACCAATAACCTCTTCTTTACTAAAGCCAGTAATGGCAGTGAACGATAAATTGACGTCAATAATGTTGGAGTGCATGTCAGTCACGATGATGGCATCGTGGCTATCCTCAAAAATCCGCGACATCAACCTTAATCCCTGCTCGGTTTTTTTTCGTTCACTAATGTCATGGATGATAGCCATCCAGGTTTTATTTTCGTTGTAAAAGGGTTCACCAATGGTAATTTCAACGGGGAAAAACAAGCCATTTTTCCGGCAACCAAAAACCAATGGCGTACTTTGTGCGATGACGTTATTACTTTGTTCCTGCTTGATTTTTTTGAATCCGGGCACCAATTTTTCTAAACTCATGCCAAGTAGTTCCGGCTCGCTATAACCGAACAATGCCAACGAGACTGGATTAAAGGATTCGATTTCCAATTTTTCGTTGAACGTAATAATCGCTTCGTTGGCATGTTCTAAAATATTGCGGTATTTTTCCTTAGCCTGATCCAGTTCGACGGTAAGCGCGAGCAAGCCTTGATTGGTCACTTCAAGTTCTTTTTGCAATTGTTGGACGGTCTCCATCCCTTCCCGAAGCTTTTCTTCCTCAATTTGTTCCAATTCTAGGGTCAAAATCAAAATGCCACGATTGGTTTCATCCAACTCCAATTGCAATTCGCGAATCTGTTCTGATTTTATGAACAGCGCCTTTTCAAATTCAAAATAATTCATGCTAAGTCATTAATATTATGGCTATTTAACAAAAACTAAAGTCGCGTCATCGTTAGCTTTTTGCAGTTTATGGTACATTTGTTCGGCGATAAATTGCGCTGGCTTTTCGGCTAAATGGGCAAAATCATTCCAGCTCCAGCGCGAGGACACCCCATCGGAATGCAATACCAGGCCTTGTCCTGGCATCCAGCGGTGTCGGCTAATAATAGGTTCTGGTGCCTGACGCCCCAAAATCCCTCTTTTCAGCAGCAAACTATTTTTTTCTTCACTACCCACCACTTTAGCTTCGATATTGCCGATACTGGCAAAGGTCAGTGTCAAGCTACCATGATCAAAATAAGCCAAAGCCATCACGACACCACTGGTAGCTTGGCAAGCCGACTCAATACCGCGAAAAATACCCGGTATGGTTTGAGAGACATGATTGTCAATATACTGCTTGGCCGTCTTTGCGGCTTTATGTGCACGCTCACCGTGACCGACACCGTCGATAACGGCAATTAGGCAACTCCCATTGTGCTCACGCTTGATAACATAAGCATCACCATTAACATCAAACCCCGGCTTAGGCTGGCTAACCACGCCTATATCCAGTGGGCAAACCAAATTCTGAGCGCCTATAAATAATGCTGTAGGCAGCCATTTTTTGCAGATGATATCGGTGCCGGAATGCTCGCCTTGTCGTGAATTAATGACCATAACATCGACCATGCGCTTGACTGCACCCAAACCAATACCGAGTGTACCGGAACTTGAATAGCCGTCGGTTAGTGCTTTCTCAATGTCGAACCCAGAACCACTGTCATGTGATGAAATCAGTATGCCCTGCTTATCTGATTCGGCAACAGCTTGCAGGTTGATCGTACCGCGACCGACATACTTAATAAGATTGGAGGTCAGCTCGCTAACGACCAATACGATTTGTTCCTGAGCGGCGTTATTGAAACCAAGCTCAAGCGCAAGCTGTTTGGCGGTGCGTCGGGCAACCACAATATCGGCATAACGAGTAACAGACATGGAAAAACGTTCATGCTGCATTTGCTTACCGCGCCCTAGCCCATTTCTTGATAGTGACTGTGCTACCCGCGCCCGCTATGGAGTCAATACGCATTTCATCCATCAGGCGTTTAACACCGGGTAAGCCCATGCCCATGCTTTTGACAGTAGAGAAACCAGGCTGCATGGCTTGTTCAATATCAGCAATCCCCTGACCGTTATCCTCAAATATCAGCTCAATCCCTATTTTTCCGGGTTGATGCATAATATTCCAACGCATTTTTCCGCACTCGGCATGGACGTAAATATTTCTGGCTAATTCGGAAACTGCCGTAACAATACGGGTGACATCGGTAATGCCGAACCCAGCATTAGTCGATAAGGTTCGAATGACTTTTCTGCAGGCGACAATATCGCTTTCGGAAATAATAGGCAGCTCGCCCTGTTGTTTACCGTCCATTGTCATCACACAGCATTTGCCAAATTATGATTTAACATTTCAAGCGCAGAATCCACATCAAGCGCAGTCAAAGCGTGCCCCAGATGTAAACCTAATTCAGCGGCAGTAATAGCGACGCCAGGCTGCATACCTGCCACGACGGTATGCCCTCCCATCAAAGTAACCATTTGCGTCGTTTCGGAAATGGTGCGGGCAAAAAATGAGTCCATCACATTAACACTAGAGATATCGAGAATCAGCCCTGCCGATTCGTATTTCTCCATTGCGCTCAATACTTTGTTTTGTAACTCGTAAATCATGTCATCACCCGGATCGTCAGGCACGGTAACCAGCAAGATATTTTTTAATTTGATAACCGATAAGCTTTCATTAAACATCAGCCTTCCTCAGTTTGTTTTATTAAAACCGGTGTTACCGACGGCGAGCATCTCGAGCGCCACTTTCAATCCGGCAGACATGGATGGTTTAGTGATAATGCCTTGTAAATTGATGCCTAAATGCACCAGTGTCTGCGCAATTGCCGGACGAATACCCGTGATAATGACTTTAGAACCTAATAGTTTTACCGCATTGATGGTATCTATTAAATGCTGAGCAGTCGCAGTATCAATTTGTGGTACACCGGTAATGTCGATTAAGGCAATCGGCGATTTGCTCTCAACAATCTTTTCCAGCAAATGCTCCATGAACTGCTGGGCACGTTGACTATCAAGTGTGCCAATAATCGGGGTCGCGACCACACCTTCCCACACTTGGATAACCGGTGTAGACATTTCCAGAATTTCTTCGGTTTGCTTAGAAATCACATCTTCAACCGCGTGAATATAAGCTGACATCGCCAACTCTTGATCCAGATTGATTATTTTGTACATCGCCGAAAAGGTGGTATTGGCTTTCTCGAGATCATCGCCCAGATATTGGTAAATCAGCGGAATCATCAATTGCAGATAATAGGAATAAGCCCCCATATAAAGACGGGGCGGAATACCCATCCGCTGATGAGTTACCCCTACTTTTATCCGGTTCTCGTAATACTCTTCTTCGTAACACCCTGAGGTGAGCTCTAAAAAATAGCGGCGTTGTGCTATTTTTAAGCGCCGTAAAGTTTCGGCATCGTCCAAAAACATCTGCGCTTCTTCAAACTTCAGCAAATGGGCATAGAGTCCGTCGACAACTTCGTCAACATGCTTTTCAGCAAAAGGATGAAAATCCGACAAACGTTTTGCATCTTCTGGCGTAAAACAAAAAAAAGTTTTTTGATCGTCCCATTTATCAAATACCGTAATGTAATTGGATGCAGCGTAAGTCATTATGTTATTGCCTCAGTAAAATTCATTGTGTGTATGGGCGACTGATCGTCAATGTCGATCGTTGTCACTGCCAAATAAAAAATGCGGTCTTTAAACAACCGCAAAATATCGATGGATAATACACAACGCCCTCTTGTCATGCAATGGCACAAAAATTCACCATGGCTGTTAGTTTGGCAAGCCCGCAAAAAAATAAATCACCGTTGGCTGAGCGGACTTGTGCTGAGCATTGTCGAAGTAGTCGAAGCCAACGACGCCGGTTATTCACGTGGGCTCTGCTCAATAAACAGCATATATTTGAAACTTGAAACTTGCCTTTCATGCCAAAATACTCCATATTTTAACCAAGCTTCTCTCTATCTAAAGCATACCTACTTCAAACGATAAAACCCGCGCAGTGTAACCGGATACCAATAATGACTGAACTGCTTAAAATTTTCCAAGAATCGTCTGCTCTTTACGGCAGTAACGCCAGTTTTATTGAAAACCTGTATGAACGGTTTTTAGAAGACCCGGAATCGGTCGAAATAAGTTGGCAAAAACATTTTAAAAGCATCCAACGCAGTTCCGATTTTGAGACGGCTCATAGTCCTATCGTTGAACGTTTTGCCGAGCTTGCGATTAAATCCCCAAACAGATTGGCGCAAATACAGGGCTTTACCGAAGAAAGCGTAAAAAAACAATCCGCCGTTGCCAGACTGATTAATCATTATCGGGTGCGCGGTCATCAAATTGCCAATACTAATCCGCTAGGTAAAACCGCACCACAACCCATAGACATGGATCCGTCCTATTACGGTCTTTCCGAACCGGATATGGACACCTTATTTGATAACGGTTCACTGCATACCGTTGACCGCTTGCCTTTACGCAAGATTATTGACAACCTAAAAAATATTTACTGCGGCAGTATTGGGTCGGAGTATATGCACATTGATGATACCCATATCAGACGCTGGTTGATTAATCGTTTAGAAAGCCCTAAAGCCAATACGCCACTGGATGCGGAAAAAAAACGCTGGCTACTCAAATTGCTAACCGCTGCGGAAGGCATCGAAAGCCATCTGCAAAACCGGTTTGTCGGTCAAAAACGCTTTTCTCTGGAAGGCGGTGAGTCACTGATTCCCATTTTAGATGAATTGATTCAACGTTCCGGTGAAAAAGGCGTTAAAGAAATTGTCATTGGTATGGCGCATCGTGGTCGCTTGAATGTACTGGTTAACATTCTGGGTAAAAGCCCGGCCAGTTTGTTTGAGGAGTTTGCGGGTAATTACACCTTGGCACCTGGCATGAATTCTGGTGACGTGAAGTATCACATGGGCTTTTCATCTAATCTCAACACACCCGGAGGCGCAGTGCATTTGGCGCTGGCTTTCAATCCATCCCATCTGGAGATTATCAATCCGGTGGTCGAAGGCTCGGTAAAAGCGCGTCAGGATCGTGCTGGAGAAAACGGTCAAGCCACTGTCATTCCGGTATTAATCCACGGCGATGCTGCTTTTGCAGGACAAGGTATCGTCATGGAAACCTTGAATATGTCGCAAACTCGCGCTTTTTCAACCGGCGGTACTATCCATGTCGTCATCAATAACCAGATTGGCTTTACCACCAGTCATCCTTCAGATGCTCGCTCCACACCTTATTGCACAGACGTTGCTCGTATGATTCAGGCGCCGGTTTTCCATGTCAACGGCGATGATCCTGAAGCGGTGTTATTGGTTACCAAATTAGCAGTCGATTACCGCATGACCTTTAATAAAGATGTTGTGATTGATCTCGTTTGCTACCGTCGTTTAGGACACAACGAGGCCGATGAGCCTGCGGCAACGCAACCTGTCATGTACAAAAAAATCCGCAAACACAAGACCACGCGGAAACTTTATGCCGAACAACTGATTGCTGAACACGTTATCACCCCGACACAATCCGTAGAAATGGAGCAGGATTACCAGAAGCTACTCGATGCAGGAGAAATAGTTTCGAGACCCGTATTGGATAGCCGTAGCTATTCTTACGCGACCCAATGGAACCAATTTCTTAATAAGCAATGGGACAATCCTTGTGATACCACGATTACCCTGGATCAATTGCGCTTTTGTAATGACCGGATGCAGCGCTTACCATCGGGATTTGAATTGCATCCGCGTGTCGCAAAAGTCATGGAAAATCGCCGTAAAATGGCCGCTGGCGCCATGCCGTTAGATTGGGGCTTCGCTGAAAATATGGCTTATGCTTCACTGATTATTGATAAGCATCCCATACGCTTAACGGGGCAGGATGTTGGTCGCGGAACCTTTGTGCATCGCCATGCGGTCTTGCATAACCAGCTCAATAATAAAACCCATACCCCATTAAAACATCTCGATAAAAACCAAGGACGCGCACAAATATTCGACTCGTTACTGTCTGAAGCCGGGGTGTTGGGTTTTGAATATGGTTACAGCACCACGACACCCAATACCTTAGTTATTTGGGAGGCGCAATTTGGTGATTTTGCCAATGGCGCCCAAGTGCTTATTGATCAGTTTATCAGTTCAGGAGAAACGAAATGGGGTCGCTTGTGCGGATTGATCATGTTGTTGCCGCACGGCTTTGAAGGCCAAGGGCCTGAGCATTCTTCGGCAAGACTGGAGCGTTATTTACAGCTTTGCGCCGAACACAATATGCAGGTGTGTTATCCGACCACACCGGCGCAAATATTTCATTTATTACGCCGCCAATTACTCAGACCCTACCGTAAACCCTTGATTGTGATGAGCCCCAAAAGCTTATTGCGCCATAAATTGGCGATATCCACGCTAGAGGATCTGACTAGCGGTCAATTTCAACCCATTATCACCGAGCAAGACGACATCAACTCTAAAAAAGTGACGCGACTCATTCTCTGTGCCGGCAAAGTCTATTACGATTTGTTGGAAACGCGTCGTGAAACTGATCTAAAGCACGTCGCCATTGCCCGTATTGAGCAGCTTTATCCCTTTCCGCTGGAATTATTTAAGACGGAAATCGCTAAATATCCTCATTTAAAAGAGTTTGTCTGGTGTCAGGAAGAACCTAAAAATCAGGGGGCATGGTACAACTCAAGCCACCATTTTACCGATAACCTGCCCCCCAATATCAAAGTCACTTACGCAGGGCGTAAAGCATCTGCATCGCCTGCGGTAGGTAATTTTCAAGTCCACATAGAACAACAAAAAGCAGTTGTCCAATCAGCGCTATACGGCACACCATCAGGAAAATAAAATGAGCATTGAAGTCCGCGTTCCCAACTTACCCGAATCTGTTTCCGACGCAACAGTCATCACTTGGCACAAAAAAGCCGGCGATAACGTCATTAAAAACGAAAGTCTTGTTGATCTTGAAACCGATAAAGTCGTGCTTGAAGTCACCGCGCCAGAATCAGGTTTATTAAGTCAAGTTTTGACTGAAAATGGTGCCATTGTTACCGGCGGTGAACTAATGGCAATGATAGAGGCAGGCGCAGTTAATGCAAATGCACCGGTAACCACTGAAACACAGGAACATAAAGCGTCCTCTGATACGCCATTAAGCCCTTCTGTTAGACGGTTGATTAATGAAAATACGCTAAATCCGGCCGAAATTACCGGTACAGGTAAAAGTGGCCGGTTAACCAAAACCGATGTACTGGATCACCTTAATAAACAACCACTTGCCAAAACCTCTCCCAAAACCGAAGTGGTTAGTCCTCCCCAAGAAACGGCTCGCCCCCTCGAATTAAACAATAGTACGCCCACATCAAATTTACGTCCTGAACAACGTGTTGCGATGACGCGCTTGCGGGCAAAAGTGGCAGAACGTTTGTTACAGGCACAACAAAATGCGGCGATGTTAACCACGTTTAATGAAGTCAATATGCAAAGTGTGATCGATCTTCGCAATCAGTACAAAACCCGTTTTGAACAAAAACATAATATAAAACTAGGTTTTATGTCATTTTTTGTTAAAGCATCGATTGAAGCCCTGAAAAAATTTCCCGCCATCAACGCCTCAATAGACGGCAACGACATCATTTATCACGGTTATTACGATTTGGGCATTGCGGTCAGTACGCCGCGCGGCTTAATTGTTCCGGTATTGCACGATGCCGATCAACTGGATTTTGCCGGTATTGAAAAAAGCATTGTCGATTATGGCGAAAAAGCCCGTGCTGGCACGTTAACTTACGATGACTTGAAAGGCGGCACGTTTACGATCACTAACGGTGGCGTTTTCGGCTCCATGTTATCAACACCGATACTAAACCCCCCCCAATGTGCCATTTTAGGGATGCACGCCATTAAAGAACGTGCTGTTGTTGAAAACGGTCAGATCGTCATTCGCCCGATTATGTATCTGGCACTGTCTTACGATCACCGTCTTGTTGATGGTCGTGAAGCCGTACAATTTTTAGTGACCATTAAAGAATGCTTGGAAGCTCCCGCTCATTTACTTCTTAACATTTAAGCTTATGCAAAATAAAACTTCACATTATGATGTCATTGTTATTGGTGCAGGTCCGGCAGGTTATTCAAGTGCAATACGCTGTGCCCAACTCGGTTTAAAAACGGCATGTATTGATAACTGGCGAAACAAACAGGGACAGCGCATCCTCGGTGGCACCCATCTC
The DNA here is from genome assembly GCA_947504985.1 of Methylococcaceae bacterium. Classification (GTDB taxonomy): domain Bacteria; phylum Pseudomonadota; class Gammaproteobacteria; order Methylococcales; family Methylomonadaceae; genus Methylovulum. The sequence continues at coordinate 10,071 of CANNKH010000088.1, forward strand.
AATGCCGGTTGCGTTGCCTCGATCACGTTGTTGGAGTCAGCCAAACTTTTTCACTCGCTCAATCATGAGATAAGCAAACACGGTATTCATGCTGAAAACATTTCGGCTGATATTCCGTTAATGATTGAGCATAAAGATAAGGTTATTGATGCGCTTGGTCACAAAATTTCGGAAGTTTTTGCGCAACATAACATTGACAGTATTCATGCTAAAGGCAAATTAATCAGTGCGCGACAAGTAGAAATATCACCTTTAGATGGCTCAGCACCGTCGATACTGAATGCTCAGCACATTATTTTAGCCACGGGGTCATCACCCATTAAATTACCTTATGCAAAAGTTGACAATGAATTCATTATTGACTGCTTTGCCGCGTTAAATCTTAACAGTCTCCCCAAAAAACTGGCGATTATCGGTGCCGGTGTCAACGGTCTGGAACTTGCCAGTATCTGGAGCAGGCTTGGTTCTGAAACGATATTGCTTGAAGCCCAAGAAAACTTTTTATCCCTGCCAGATCAGCAAATTTCAAGGGAAGCCTATCGTATCTTCACGGCTCAAGGCTTGGATTTGCGTTTGGGGGCGCGTGTTATTTCGGCAAAAAAAGATCGGAACAAGGTTATCGTAGAGTATCAAGATCAGGAGGGCACACATACGCTACGTGTAGATAAACTCATTGTGGCATCGGGTCGAAAACCCAACACGGAAAACCTAGTCGCGCCGGAAGCCAATCTGCTGCTCGACGAAAACGGCTATATCAA